>JANOUN010000691.1:0-2509 GCA_031416875.1 Planctomycetota bacterium
CCGCAAAGTGGATACACTCGCCGCTCCGGGAGGACCGCTGCACAGAGTTTTGCCAGGGTAGGTCCTTTCTGCCGGAAAGGACTTTCGCCGCAAGGCGAACCGCCTGGGTGCGAACGTGAAATTCACATCGCCATGCTGCCCTTCATTCCACCTTGAATCATCGCTGGTCGCGGCAAGCCGCGAAGTCCTGCCCCGCAGGCAGGACCTGCATTTGTCGGCACCATGCGTATGCTCGAATAAATCAGGATTACTTAACGTGCATGCCTTTTCACTGGGCGCAACTCAAACGATTCCGGGTTGAACACATACAGGTGATGTTCCGGAAACGCATTCGCGAGTTGATCGACGATGGCAGCATCATCAGGCAGACGGCATACAATCACATCGCCCGACAGATCGGGTGGGTTGACGATATAGCTGAGCTGCGGATTGGAGCCACGCTCATCGACAAGAACCAAGGCGGGATGCTGGACCTGCTCAGACGTTGTCAGGCGCCGAAAATACTCAAAACGAACGCGGGAAAACGCCTGTTCGTGAAATGCTGTGGTGACTCGTGACGGCCCCCAGAATGTCTTCGCGTCGATCCAGTTCGGGATCAGGGATGCGAAGATCAGCAACGTCAGCCAGAGTGACGACAGCCTCGTCCCAAGCTGCAATTGAAGTGTCCAGCTGGCAGTTCGCAGTCCGAGTGTGGCCAGCATGAGGAGCAACGGGGCGGTTTCAAATACGTAGTGCCAGTGCATGATGCCGTCGTACCAATACGGGATATGGACGGCATGCAGCATCAGCACAGAACAAAACAGCAACAGCGGGCGACGGTCATCGCGATCAAAGCACGTGGCGAGTGCCGCGATCACGCAAAACGTCAGTGCCGCGATCCCCAGCGTCCATCGCAGGCTGTAAATCGTACGCTGGACAACATTTGACTGGGCTTTGGCGATCGTCAGATTCTCGGCCCAGTTGTCGTACCATTGCAGGACTTTCGATTCCGGAAGTGCCGGATTGATGTTGGCATTGTCGAAACCATAACGATGGCGCGGCGTCCAGGTGTCCGTGTAGAGTTGGTACGCCGACTTCAACCAATTACCTGTAATCGCATGATTCATCAGTGCCAGTAGACCGAATCCCAGTATCAGCGGGATCCCGATTCCGGCGAGGACCCGGACGGGCGACCACTTTGCTGTCGGTGATTTCGTTTCACGGCGGAATATCTGCCTGATCAATGAGACAAGCAGCCAGATTCCGAACGGCAACGCAAAGCCTGCTGCGGTCATTGGTCGGCTGAGCATCGCCAGCGACAAGCCAGCACCCGCGATGACAATGTCGCGGACACGCGCGTGATCCATAAATCGCAGAAACGCCCACAGGAACACCGCAAGAGCCAACATGGTCGGGTGATGAGCCAGCAACAGGTTACTGAACGATGCCAGTCCAGGACTCACGGCAATCAGAACACCACCCACCACCGCCCATCGAAATCCCATCAGGCGATCAAGGCAGCGATGAAAGAACACGCAGGCGATCGCACCGGCCAGCCAATGCCCGAAACAGGGATGTCCCAGCGCAACGAACGGAGCCATCCAGAATCCGGTCCAGGGGAAATAGCGACTCGCAGTTGCTGGCCGATTGAGTACATGCACCTGATGAAACAGGTCCGGCTGCACGGTCATCGCAGGCGAGGACAAGCGTCCGGCCAGGAATGTTCTGGCCTGAAGCAGATAACTGAATTCATCGTGATACGCTGGCGGCAGTTCGTGGAATCGAATGCTGGCACCGGCATCCGTGTGTCCCGCCAGCGGTGCCAGTGCCACCGTACGAAACCCAATGGACGCGCTGCTGAGAAGTGCGATGAAAAACAGCGCGACGGCTGCGGCCGTTTGTACGCGCCAGGAAGTGCGATCCAGGTATGGTCTCGACAGAACCGAGCGTACTGCCGCCAATCTCCATCTTGCTACTCGCGCCGCGACCAGCATCAGGGGTAGAATCAGCAACACGATGATCGCCAGCGACCAGTCGGCGTCCATCCCGTAAAACCAACCAAACACTCCCGCTGACGATTCTGCCGCCGTGATCAATCGCGGAACTTCATGCCACAGTGCGACGGTCGTTGTGACCAGCCAGGCCACCCCGATAAATGCCAGACGAACTCTGTCAGCAACCGCAGCGTTACCTGGTTGTTTGTGTTTTGACATCAAAAAGTGGACCAGGAGTGGTTGCGTAAAGGAACCGAGTCGCTGCTTCTACGTCAAATCGTGACGACGTGTTGGTTGAGTTGGACAGTGCGGCATTTCAGGCAATCCGGCCGTTCGGAGACCGTGAATCAAGAGGTTTTTGCTGCGGCGCGTCATTGCAGCGACAGGCATGACAGCAAGAATAAGCAGTGTAGTGCCTCAGACAGGTTCCCGCGAATATCGCCCTGGCGTCAACTTTTTCAGATGGCCTTGCGAAACCTGCGGACTGCGGAAACAATGCAGACTCAAATGATCGGATATCTCTATGACGCGACCCC
>JANOUN010000692.1:0-2539 GCA_031416875.1 Planctomycetota bacterium
GTCTGTTCATTCAAAGTGGCATAAGCTTCCAGCTTGTCATTGCTGTTCAAGAGGCTTGGAAAAGGGGTCAGGAACCAAAAGCCAAATGGCCCGAAGGGTGCTGCGCACTATTGGTTCCTGACCCCTTTTCCAAGGCTGGAATCCTGGCCCGCGTGAAACTCAGACAAAATCAACAGACCGTCAGTACCGTTCCCCTGACTAGACAGCCTTCGCCTCGCCGCCGCATTCTACCGTTCCGACCGGGAAAAATGCCATGATTCTGCGATTTTTGTCCTCGCCAACCACAGAACACCGGAAGCAGTGCAACAACGGAATCACACGACGGAAGACGCGAACAGCTGCAGGCGTCGAGTCCCGCATTGAGGCGGAAATTCAGCCTGCCCCGCCAGGAACATGCAACCAAATTCCCAGCTAAAGCCGGGACGACAAGCGAATCAGGGACAGGCGAATTCCCAGTGATCGTCCGTTGTTTCAATCGGGGCCGCCGCCCCTCATTCTCGCGACGATTTCAAATCTCAAATTTCAAATCCACTTACCACACCCTGTTTCAATCGGGGCCGAAACACTTTGCGATTCCGTGCCCGAGGCTCGCACACAATGAATTCAGGCCCAACGGGGCGGCCCTGTCGTGATCTGTCGGATGAGGGCCGCCCCTTTGGGGCTTTGGGGCGTGTGGCTGATCGAAAACCCAGGGCGTTGCTCTTGGCTGACATAGGTCTGGCCCGTTGGGCCGAAGAACCAAATTGCCGTGGAAATGGTTCCGTTTCATTCGGGGCCGAAGCCCCTCATTCGCGCGACTGTCGCGCATGTCGCTCCGATATGCTAATCGCAGGTAACTCAATTGCCAATCAGGAGTTACACAAAACTGCTTAAATTGGGTCATCGCGAACAACTCCTCAGCCTGCCGTCGAAGTGAAAAAACAGGCTCAATTCCAAGCCTTCGTTCTTTTGGACACTCAACCGCGGTACGGGTTCAAGACCTTTCCAGCTGTCCTGCAATACTCCGCCGACTACCACTGATCCCCGGTCTCAAACCAAAATCACCAAGTCACAGGCCTCCGCCCATTCAGGCAGCTGCACCTGTGTGCGATCAACGCAACGATGCACCAGGCAAACCGGATCAGACCATTGCATGCGATTCCCGCGCGAAGACACCCATTCGTGGCGGTTGAGGATCGCACATTCGTTTAACCGCGTGGGCAACGCCCCGCGCTTCGTATTTCAAATCTCAAATCTCAAATACGAAATCTCAAATAGAACAATCGCGGCCCGCTGGGCACGCGGTTAAACGAGCCGATGCCTACCGCGTCATGTGGCAAGCTGGAAACTAACCCCACGATTGACTACAGGCATTCGCTGACTTCGTCGATGACGATCACCGCCGTATTGTTTGTCTGAGGCCGCTGCCAGAAAATTCGGCGGCGCGTACCGCGTTCATCGACTGGAAGCAGATCGAATCGATCCTCTTTCTGCAACAGGCTGCCGACTTCACGTCGAAGCTCAGAAAGATCCTCGGGCTGAATCCACAACAGAAAGACGCTTCGCTGAATTCGTTCGCCGTAGCGATTCAGGACTCGTGCGACGCGATCCCGCTGACGATCGTTCGTCACATCACAGGCTGCGAGATACTGACTCATGGGACATCCTTTGCTGCCTGGCGGAACGGGGCGAACTGGCTTTCTGCTCCAGATACAAATCGTCGCAATGACCGAACCGTGCGGACGATCTGCAGACGATACTCAGCCGGTTCGGAACCGTCGGCTGCTGCCACCGGAAGGGCGAGCAGGCGATAAACGGCGGCGAGCAGGCGCTTGGTCGCGTGCGGTCGGATCACCAGCCGGTAAGGGCCGCGACTGGCCTTGATGAAGTCGCCCGGATTCAGTTGCCTTGAGGCTTCAATCACGGCGCGTTCCATCAGATGCCGAAAAGGTTCCTGCATGTCTGACGCCAATGCCAGATGTCCGGATCGCTCCCGGTGGAGAATCCCAATGGCCGGGGAAAAGCCTTCCTGTTCCAGCAACAGGCTGCACTGTCGATATACGACCGTCTGCGCGATATTCAGCATCACATTGACAGGATCGGAGGCATTTGGCGAGATTCGCTTTTCAAATTTGAAGCCTTTACCGAGTCTGCCATTGAGCGTCGAGTACCATAACGCAGCAGCAGCACCTTCCAGCCCAAGCAACTCTTCGACGGTCACAGCCGCATGAATTCGCTGCTCCAGTTGTCGCAGGCTGCCTGCCGTGGTGAGATCGGGAGGCGCTCCGCCGGTGTGTTCGGAGAGCACCGCGTAATTGTTGATCTTCGCGGCGATCAGGGACTTTGCAATCGCCAGTCTCTGTCCGGGATTGTCAGCCGCCAGAATCTGAAATCGCAGGACATCAGGTCGCAATTCTGACGTGCTCCCGCCCAGCAACAGGCGAACTCGTCCGCTGTGATCGGACATCGTCACCTGGACATTGTTTCGCTGCACTGCTTTCAGAAACAGATGCGTCAGGGTGGGGGTTCCCAGGACCACAACCTGCTGAATGCGTTCCAT
>JANOUN010000693.1:0-5931 GCA_031416875.1 Planctomycetota bacterium
CTCCTCATCCTCCAGTGCCTCTTGCAGCGCGGGGAGTGCCGCGGGGGCTTTGAGGCCGACCATCGAAATTGCGTACGCTGCCGCCACGCGGAGTTCCACGTCCGGATCCTTGATCGCCTCCGTCAGCGCCGGCAGAGCGGATTCTGCATCGACCCCGATACTCCCTAACGCATAAGCGGCCCCAAATCGCACGCTGGGATCACTGTCTTTCAGAGCCTGAGTCAGCTCCGGCACGGCCGACTTCGCCTCGACACCGTAGGCACCGAGCTGTTCTGCGGCGGTGTATCGCATTGCCGGATCGCTGTCCTGCAGCATCTTTGTCAGACCGGGAACTGTGTAGTTCTCATCCGGGCCGCAGCCAGCGATTAGAATCAGCAGCGATGACACCAGCGCAAACCCCCTCATCCGGCCTGACGGCCACCTTCTCCCCCTGGAAAGGGGAGAAGGGACGGGGCGAAATGGCGGACACGAAGCGGAAAATTCGTCTGTGGCCCAGGCGAGCGAGATGGCCCCGGCGAGCGGGGCGGCGTCAGCCCCCCGGTACTGAACGGACATTGTAGTATTTCGACTGTCCCATTTTGTTCGTAGTACCGCCTTTAGGCGGAAATTCAGCCTGCGCCACCATGAAACGTCAGCCCCTTTTCCGGCTGAAGCCGGGACTACAAGCGAATCTGGGACAGTCGAAGTATTCTTCATCATGCCCGATCTCCGGCAAGCTCGGCTCGGGCGAGATCATTGAAGCGACAAAGCTCGATCCCCAAGTCCTGAATCGCGGAGCGAACTGACTCATCGCACAGCGTTTGCACTTCGTCGAATCGTTCGCGACAGTACATCGTCTCCAGATTGTCGTCCAAACCGGGGTGGCAGCAGAGTTCGGTCACACCGGGGGACAGTTCTGCAAGGACGCGAATCATCGCCGACGGGCTAATACCCTCTGGATACGGCGTGCCATTTGCCGCCTGGCCGTAAAACGCGCCGCAGTAACTGATCCCCGGACTGAAGTGCCTCAGCGGAATCGAAGTTTGTTTTGAGATCTCAATCATGACGGAACGAACCGGTTCCTCACGATGCACGTGCTGATGGGAATCCAGATGTGTGGGATTTTGTCCGGTCAGTTCGCGAAACCGATCCAGTTGCCGCGTGACTTCACGCGACACCTCGTCTCGATTCTGCAGAGAAACCACTTCGTACAGTGTCATCCAGCTCCCGTCCTGAAACTTCCATTCGCCCAGATCAATGTGCAAACCCATTCCGAGCTGCGGACAGTCGCGGCTGAGCCTAACGGCCTCAGTCGCTGCTCCCCAACGGACCATCAGGCTCGTGCTCGTGACGATTCCACGGCAGTGCGCTTCGATAATGCCGCGATTGACTCCGGCACTCATTCCAAAATCGTCCGCATTCACGATCAAAGACCGCCTGCCCAACTGACCAGCCAATTACGTGACTCCGGGAAAACTCATGTGAAGGGACCAGAGCGGTTCCATTTTGAATGCGTAGCTGAAGTCGTGAGACTTCAGGCCGGAACTCTCACGAGTTCCGCTACAGCCAGCCTGGAACCGCACTAATGATGAAGGGTACATCACGGCGGAGCGTGATGAGTACATTGAAACGGGGAACACTCATCAGAACTCACCAATCACCTGAGCGTCCTGGATATTGCCGAGGTAACCAAAAACGGTGGCGTCGATTGAATAGGAGATCGACCGCACCGATCCATCGGCCAGCGCGGCGTTAAAGACTCCTGAATGTGACGAGCCAAATTTTTCTTCTCCGTCACCGGTTGCCGCACTGTAGTCGGCAGCGGGAATCAAATCCGTGCGGCGCATCGTGTCCTCGTCCCAGCCCGCTGTGTAGCCCTCGTTGTCATCTTCCTGCCACATTCCCAGAAGACTTCGATTCATGCGTTTCTCGCCAACCAGCAGAGTCTGCGAAGTGCCATCCACCAGGTTCGCCATGCGATTCGGCTCGTACCGCTGCACAACACCCGTGCCTTCCAGGTTGCTGCCGGCGTAGTCGCACAGCGCGTGCGTCGCGGACAGGCCGCCGAGATAAAGCGGGTCGGAATAGGTGACGGTTTGAGGGCCTCGCCGCGAGGGACAAAAGAACACCGGATTCGTCTTCGAGATGGCGAACAGTGTGCGATCCAGATCCGTTGGTCCTGGGCCACCCTGCCAGATGTTCTGGGCTTCCATGAAATGCAGGATCTGAAAAGCCCAGCCCGCTCGTTGGTTGAGCCCCACAGCGGGTACACCGGACTGATACGTCGCTGGTTCCCAGTAGTCCCAGCCTCCCGTTGGAAAAAAGCCGTAGGTGTCGTGGTGCATTTGGAACGCCAGACCGATCTGCTTGAGATTGTTTTTGCAGGTGGAAACCCGAGCTGCCTCCCGTGCGGCCTGAACCGCCGGCAGGAGCAGTGCGATCAGAATCGCAATGATGGCAATCACCACCAGCAGTTCGATAAGCGTGAAGCCGCTCCTCTGATTTCTGCAAACCTTCGTTCTGGTTCTTCGGCTGATTGCCGCTTCGCTGATCAACTCACACGTGCGCATGACAATTTCCCTTTCCGTTAGTCGTTGGCTGGCACTGTTGCATCACATCCATCATGGTTGAAGGATGCAGGTTGTGTATTTTCCGTCCCGTCTCCGCCACGTTGAGCTATGGGCTCACGGTGCGGAGGTGACGGATCAGATGGCGACGATCCGCCCCGCCCACAGGCGATCATCCCCAAATCTGCCGCCGCCGATTCCACAATGCCCGCAATCCGGCGAGCATGCATGCTGCCACGCCAGTAGACCACCAGCCCGACGACGCATAGTCCCAAGGCAGCGGCGATGTACGGCCAAGCCGAGAAAATGCCCCCGAGGATGGCCACAATACCGCTGAACGCCCACAGCGTCTGCGTGTAGCCGGATGCCCGCACTTGCTGCCGTACGCGAATTAACCGACGGTTTCCGCCGTGTTCTTCCTGAGCCGTCGTGATCCGGAGAATTGTCCACGGTCGACACAGTACCTCCACATCCCAGTTCTCCCAGCCGGTGTCGATGGAGTTGGTCCAGCGTTCTTCGTGCAGGTGGGCAATGACGAGGCCGAGCAGTTCAGTCCGCTCGATTCCCTGATCGCTCCAGTATTCCTTTGCATGACTTCCGACAAGCGGACGTTGCTTCGATGTGCCATCAGCCTGCGGATTAGCCATCGGGCGATGGTACGAAAACAGTCTGGTCCGCTGTCGGTGCCAGGCGCGGACCAGGGGCTGGGCATAACACAGGCACGACACGACAAGCCGAGACAGCAGACCATCGCACTTCGGTGCCAGTTCAGCCTGTTCCCCCTGGAGCACGGCCACCAGCAGCGACAGGAACCACAGAGTCGCGGCAATCGCTGCCGCCGCGGGCCACAGTGGAATCGCCAGGCAACACAGCGCGATCATCAGGTGCCATTCCAGTGTGCTGGGCAACATGGCCCAATGAGCCGGTCCGGGTTGATAGATACACTGAAAAAGTCCCGTGCCGAACGTCCCGCGATAGATCAGAGATTTGTCCAGATGAAGTCCCTGCGAGGAAGCTCCGTACATGACGCCGTTCCATTTGCCGTCGCCACGTACGTTAAACCGATCGGGATGCTTGAAACGCAGCAGAGCTTCAGCCTAGGCATAACCAGCCTGCTGACGCAGATAAGCGCGAGGCGACTGACGCCTGTGGTGCCACACAAACGCTCCCGGAGCAAACGTGATCCAATGCCCCGCCTGCTGCAGCCGCCAGCAGATATCGACATCATCTCCCGCTTTTTTGTACTGATAATCAAACCCGTGGATCTCAAGCAGGGCGTCTCGCCGGAATGCCATATTACAGCCGGGAATGTGCTCCGCGACCTGGTCGTTTTCAAGCACATGCGTGGGCTGTCCGGGGCTGGCAGCGACGCAGCCAGCCAGCCAGCCGTCATCGGGTGTCAGATTCGGACCGCCCACCGCAGACGCGCCGTCGTGCTCAAGTTCCTGAACCAGCAGCGTCAGCCAGTCACGATCCACAAAACAGTCAGAGTCTGTATACGCGACAATCGAGCCAGTCGCGGCGTCAAGCCCCGCGTTGTGAGCCGCGCTAAGTCCCCGGTTCGGCTGCCGAATGATGCGAATCTCAGAGAACTGCTGCAGGATCTCCGCGGTGTTATCGGTCGAGCCATCATCCACAACGATCACTTCAAAATCGGGATAGTCCAGCTCTTCCAGCGATCGGACGCATTGTTCCAGAGTGCGCCCTCCATTGTAGGTGCAGACCACCACGGAAACCCGCGGCGTCTGTGACAGCAACTCCACCGGAGAAGCACCGAAGACCTCACGGACACTCTGACAGGCCGCTTTGGGGAAGCGGCTTCGATCGGTGATTCCAAAGGCCCAGTCCTCGATTTGAAAACCACCCGTATGCCAGTCATCGGTCCATGAAAAAACAAAACCTCCTGCCAGGCCCATCAGCACCGTTTCACGCAGGTGGCCGTCGAGGAACTCTGCCTGCTCCAGTTCGCCATGCCGCATCGAATCCATTCCGAGTTCACCCAGCAGCAATGGCTTGTTCCCGACAATGTTCTGCAGGCGATGCAGATATCTCCGAAACACCTCGCGGTCGTGCAGGTACACGTTGAACGTGACAAAGTCCAGAGACGACAAATCAAGGTACTCGGTCGATGGATAATTCGCATACGTGACGAGTGCTTCTGAATCCGTCTGCTTCGCCACATCGGCCAGTTCCGACAGGAATCGTTCGACTCGCCGCGCGCCATGCCAGCGCACAATGTTCGCAGGGATCTCATTTCCGATGCTGTAGGCAACACACTCGGAAAGTCTCGCCCCGCCCGAACCGCGTTCTCCACTGCGCTGCGGGCTTCTGCCTGGGTTCGCCGACTGTCCAGGAAGCACAAATGCCGAGCCCAGGGAACGTCGATCAGCACCACTTTGCCAACCTCATCGGCCGCTTCAAGCAATTCCGGAGGCGGCACATGATACGTGCGAATTGCATTCACCTCGTTCGCACTCATCTGATCAAAATCGGCTCGCAGCCGGGCAGCCACAGGAAATTGCAATCCTTGCGCGTCGGGAGCAAACGGGCCATAAGTGACCCCCTGAATTCGCAGTCGGTGATCACCACGCGAGAAGAACTTGCCGTCCACGCGCACCCGCATTCCGACAGGACAGGACACTGACGGATGGCTGTCCTTCAATAACACGCTTTCTGTCGGCACACTCGGCGCCGCATTCTGTCCCAGATAGACACTCATGTTTTTCGATTGCAGCCGACAAGACAAGCGTCAGGATTTCTTTCAGCGACCAGT
This sequence comes from Planctomycetota bacterium, assembly GCA_031416875.1. GTDB lineage: Bacteria > Planctomycetota > Planctomycetia > Planctomycetales > Planctomycetaceae > SXXK01. The sequence continues at coordinate 5,320 of JANOUN010000693.1, forward strand.
GGGCGTGCGAGTTTACGTGGGGATGCCCGGCATACAACCAAGTTCCTGAAAAATGTCCGATTTTCACCACATGTGGGTAAACCCCAATCCGGCAGGTCACTGAAGAACTCTCCGCCAATGCATTGACGCATTAGAAAGGCCCAAAAGGCGATCGATTTCTGACTCTACACAGGGTTCAGGCGATGGCGTGGACTTAAGCAATCCGACTGGCGAGCGGGGTACGTAAGTGCCCTGATTTTCGCATCATTCGCGACAAATCAGGGGATTCACATCCCCCGCTCGCCTTAAGTCCACGCCATTGCAGGGCTCAGGCGATGATCGAGGTGCAAGGGGTGGCCGGTTTTCGACTCCAGCTGTTGGCCATAATAACTGTTTGTCTGTTCAGTTTCTTGAAATTCCTAAGGCACTTCCCCGTGAAACACGACCAGTGCGGGAGATTCACCGAGCCTTCGGGACGCTTCGGTCCACATCGACCCTCCGCAGCCTGGTGCTTTGTCAAGACAACAGATTTAGGTTGAGTCTGTAGGCCGGACCAAGCGAAGCGCCGTTCCGGCAGAACGACCAAGTGCCGGAACTACACTTCGCTTGGTCCGGCCAACCCGAAGCGCATGT
>JANOUN010000694.1:0-4324 GCA_031416875.1 Planctomycetota bacterium
GTCGCGCAACCAACCGCATACTGGCTGGTAATTTCGCGCCAAAGACTGACTTCTCAGCGTAATAGTGATTCGCCCCATGACACCCGGTCAGCGAGAGGCAGATGATCGCCAATAGTCCCACGACTCGTCTCCCGTAGAAACACTTCACCGTCAATTCGCGCAAACATCCAGCGTTCCCTGCGCAGGGCAGTGGTTTTGAAATCGTTTTCCTGCGATCGGAGTGACTTCGAAGCATGGATCACAACTTGTTTGACGCGAATTCAAAAGATCAGCCAAAACCCCTGTCACTTCATGCGGCATGATCGCCGTCTGAATTTGAGGTCAGGGTCAGGTGATGTTCGAAATTCGTGTGAGAGTCGAACGCAGGCGATCCGCGGAAACGGCATTACCTGCGATGGAGAGAGGAATGTACGGAGGAGATTTGGAAGGAATAGTTGCTGAAAAATCCGTGAGATTGAAACGAAACGAATTTGAGTGATTCGCGCCGAATTTCCTGATTCTTCAGATAACCCGCCGCGCGTCGCCTGACGAATGGACGTCGCTTGATCGAGCAGCGGGGGCGAGTTTTACGGAAAAAACGGGGATTCGGTCAAGACGAACCTCAGGAACATGCCTGATCCATAAGTCATTACCTATAAACCACTTGCGTAACCAGAGCCAATTTGGCAACGCCGTGCGCGCCGTAAAAGTGGCAACTTCTGCGCGACATCGCCGCTTCCCTGGATTTATTTTCGACGTAACTTGCGTTCCTGACGTTTCTGCTTCGTCTGCTCGTCCACCGCGCGGATGAGGTTCAGGATGTTGCCGGGCAGAGCCTGCTTCGCTTCTTCGCGATCCTGACTGCTGACGTTCTGGATCAGCTCCAGGACAGCCGACGTCAGCGGCGGTGCTTCTTCCGTGTACTGTGCCGGAGCAATGCGTCTGGTCAGATCGCTCAACAGATTCGTGCCTTCCGGAAATTGCAGCCTGGGTTCGGACACAGTTCCAACGACCCGCAACTGAATCGGTGCCGCCGTGAACTGCGCCAACAGGGCCACAAACGGACGTCCGACTGGTACAACCTGTGGCACATTCACAGTGAGTAACAGATCCAGCGTCTCGTCCCGATGAACAATGCCGGATGATGTAAACGTCAACTCCTGAGCAAGTTGTGGCAACAAAAATACCATGCCCTCATGCGAAATGCCGTCTTTCGAGACCGAAAACTTAACCTTTGAATCTTTCAGAACCTGAATCCGGTCCGGCAGCGACATGCCGCTCACCTGCCCGATAAGAGCGGTCAGTTGTCGAATCCAGTTTTCCCTCACGCGCGCGTCCAAAGCATGAAATTCAGCTCGACCATGGATCGGGAAGTTGATTTGCTCACTTCCTTCCATGCTGACCTCCGCGCCCGAATTCCCATCAGATGCAGGTTGCCCATCCAGCGGAATATGAAGTTCATCCAGCCAAACCGACACACTTCCGGACATTGCGGTTGATTGCGACAGCACTGGCGCGATCAGAGCCAGATTCTGATGCGTGTCTGCTTCAGTCAGCGTCTGATGGTCCATGACCTGCACAGGATCCACGTGGAGCATTCGCAGGCCGTGCGCGTCCAAACCGATATTCCCCGTGATCGTCAACTGGCTGAGTTCCACAATTGGGAGGGCACGCCACGGCACGCTCAATTCCAGAGAACCCTTTTCGATCCGAAAGGACAATTCCGAACTGGAAGGCTTTGATTTGGACTTCAGTGGCCACTGCCCCTGGTCATTCAGTTGCACTTTGAGGGCCGAATTCGCCAGCCGGATTTCACCCACATGAACCGGGTCGGTGATAAAGGACAGCAGACCTTTTGCGGTGCCAATCTCCTGCACGGTCCATACGAATTTGCCCTCTGCATCCTGGATGCGAACATCATGAAAAACCAGCGGAGCAAACCATCCACCCGTGGCCGATTCGGCCGTGGCCGTCAATTCTTCATTGCCGATTGCAGAATTCAGCAGACTGTTCCGCATGGTCGTTGCGGTCAGAACCATCGGTGTCACACAGACACCGGCACTCAGCATGGCGAGAATGATGGACGTTGCGACAACACCTCGCCGCTTCCAGAATTGCGATTTTCCACGAGCAGGTATTGTCTGAGCCGATTGTTTTGAGACTTCCTCTGTCTGCATCTGCGATCCTCTCCTTTCGAGATCATAAACCCTTCCTTGCAATCCGAACGCCGATCATCAGCAATTCGCCTTGCCCGCAGCATTCTATCACTGTCCCCCGTTGAAAGACACCATTTCTGTGTTTCAGGAGGTGAACGGGTGCAGTCGCCGATTTCGGTAGGTCCTGCTTGCCGAGCAGGACTTCGCGGCCACGCCGCGACCAGCGACGAGTCCCGGTCGAAAGGACAGCCAAGCGGCGACGTGGAGCGGATGTGCGACCCATGGCGGTTCGCCTTACGGCGAAAGTCCTTTCCGGCAGAAAGGACCTACATTAACAATCATCCGCGACTGCACCCGAAGCGAACGGCGCGGAGTCAGTACGCTGATGCACGGCCTGTCGCCCGCGTACTTGAACCCCTGACGCAGTTCTCTCCCACACTTGACAACTCACCTGTCATTCCCGTTTCCTGATGCTGCAACTGGAACATTCACCGTTCGTTCGAATTACAGGTTTCAGTCGCTTACACTGCGAAAAACGCGAACCAGATCCCACAATTCTGCTGTCAACTGCGTTTCGGTTTACCGTCCTCTTTAAATGAGATATCTGATCGACTATGAATCCAACTTCGCAGGAAATACTTGCCACAGTCTTATTCACATGTGCCGTGATCCATACGTTTTGCGTCAAGCAATTTGCAAAATTAGCCCACCAGTATCCGGAAGGCTCGGTTGGGGAGAATCTCTTTCACTTCCTTGCTGAAACGGAAGTCGTTTTCGGTCTCTGGGCCTCGGCGCTGTTCGTCGGAATCGCAGTCCTGAATGGTTCGATCAATGTTGCTGTAGAGTACATCGATTCACTTAAGGAAAACTATGCCGAACCCAAGTTTGTGCTCGTCGTGATGGTGGTCGCAGCAACCCGACCGGTTGTCAATCTGGCGGAAGCGATCATTCTGTGGATTGCCAGACTGCTGCCATTCAAAGAGAGCGTTTCTTTCTACTTTGCCGCTCTTTCATTCGGCCCATTGTTCGGTTCGTTCATTACGGAACCGGCAGCCATGACACTGCTGGCCTTGCTGCTCAAACGGCGCTACTTTGATGGCAATATCAGTAAACTGCTGGCTTATTCAACAATTGGCCTGCTCTTCGTCAATGTGTCGATCGGCGGCACTTTGACGCATTTTGCAGCTCCGCCTGTGCTGATGGTGGCGACCCACTGGGATTGGGGCACGTTGTTTATGGCCTCCACGTTTGGATGGCGTGCCGCGGCCAGCTGCCTGTGTTCGACTCTGCTGATGTCCCTCATCTTCTGGAAACAGCTCAACGCCGTCGAACCGGACACCACGAAGGCTCAATATATTCCAGGTTGGTTGACGGCATTACATCTCATCTTCCTCGGATCTGTCGTTGGATTTGCACATCATCCCGATATCTTTTTTGGCATCTTTATGATTTTTCTGGGGCTGGTCACAGCAACTCACGAGTATCAGGATTCTCTGAAACTGCGAGAAGGACTGCTGGTCGGATTCTTTCTGGCAGGGCTGGTCACGCTGGGTAAGCCACAGTCCTGGTGGCTTGAACCCCTGCTCAATAACAGCCAAATGACCGCAGCAAAGCTGTATTTTGGCGCAACAGCACTGACCGCAATCACCGACAATGCGGCATTGACCTATCTGGGAACACAGGTCCCGGGCATTTCCGATGAGCTGAAATATGCTCTGGTCGCCGGTGCCGTTTCAGGCGGCGGTCTGACCGTGATCGCTAACGCCCCAAATCCTGCGGGAGCGGGGATCCTGCAGTCGTCTCGCGCGTTTGGCGAAACGGGGCTCAGCCCAATCGGACTGCTGCTGGGTGCCACTCCACCCACTCTGATGGCAATCGCGTTTTTCTGGCTGGTGGCGTAGCGAAAGGTCGCGGCACGCGGAGAGGTTGAGGAAAAATCGAAAAGCAGGTTTTTTGACCTGGGCCGGCGGGTCGGCATGCGCTAAAGAGGCTGTTATGAAAACGCCGACATCCTCCACCGACGCCGAACAAGAAACTACTGCCGCCAGCGATCCGAGGATTCTGTTCGCGTTATGGATGTACGCCACCGTTCGAGGCATCGGAAGCGGGCGACGCATCGCGGAACTGTGCGATCCTCAGCAGGGGGAAACCGCCTGTCAATGGATCTGCGGCGGAGTCTCCGTCAACTA
>JANOUN010000695.1:0-5469 GCA_031416875.1 Planctomycetota bacterium
GAAAACCCGAGTTGGCACAATGAAATCGTTGATGGCAAAGTTCGTCCGGCGCTCTTGGCGCGGGCTTCGCCCGCCGTGTCTGGTGCGAGCCGACGGAGCGGCTCGCCTGCGGAGGTCCGCCGCTCCGTCGGCGGACATCTGTCGCTTTGCGGAAATCTTCTCAGTAAAACAAAACTCCCAACGTTTGCTGAGCAGAGCGAAAGGCGACAATGGGATAGTTATTTCTGGCACGGTCCTAACCTGGTACTATTCAATCTTCAGCGATTCGCAGAAGCCGCGAAACGCATCCGTCACTTTTTCGGCCGTCACATTGCTGCCGCGAAACTTGATAATCCAGAGCTTGTCTTCGTGCGGCACAATCATTCCGAGAATAGACTCTGTCTCGTTTTTGAACTCACACCATTTTCCCGTCGCCCCCTGCAGCGTGACGTCTTCGACGGACTTCATCACTTCAGCAGCTGCCATTTCCGGAAGTTTCAACTGCCCGCGCCAACGGACGATTTGAGCGTCCAGACCGCTTGCCGCGGAAAGCCCGCTCACGGTAATACGCCCCGGATCGGACTTGGAACCGACGGTCCAGGCAATCGCGCTGAACTGATCATTTTCGGCCTCAGTCCATTCCGCAGGAACCTTCCAGCGAAATGGAATCGGATCAAACTGATCCCGCAGCAGATCAGTCGACATCACCTTGTCAGACTCACGATCCACTTCGTATTGAACGATGCCGGAATTCCTGTTGCAGCCGACCTGAGTCAACAACAGCAGAACACAAAAAAGGTCAATGCGAAACATGAAAACCCGGTAATTTGGCAGGATGATAAGGTGGGACGGGGCTGAAAAATGGGTCAGGAACCAATCGTACGGAACACCCTTCGGGCAATTTGGCAATTGGTTCCTGACGCCTTTTTCAAAGCCGCGTGCGTGATTGAGAGACGCATTCTACGCAACGCACGGCCGAAATTCACGATGTTCGACCGATCTTCTCGATTCAGCCGCCAACGCGATGACAATCCCGGCACATGTCGAACCGGCGATCGCTCACATGCGTCGTCACGTTAAATTTCTCCCCGTTTTGACGCTCCCACAGCGAGGCACCGGCGATCGCCGACAGATAGCGGGATTCCACAAACTGAGAACCAGCAGTGGTTCGATTCTGCAAAGCATCTCGAAGATGCAGTGACAAGTCGGGCATCATCGGGTGACGGAGGGGAAATTTGGAATCCGCGGCGGTATCCCCGGAATCCGCATCGTGAGCTGACAGGACAGTTCCATCCGCTGGAATTTGAAGACCGATCTGCCGCGGAGCCACCGAAACGCGGCCAGAAGACAGGCAGTCCACAAAATAGCGAAAGAAATGGACTCGACGCTGGCACGAATCCATAATCCACTCAGAATGAGTGTCAGCAGGGTGATGTGCCAGTCGTGGGATAAGCTTCCAGCTTGTCATTTTGAAAGTTTTGGGCAGCACCGCAATTCCAGTACAAGTTCCAGTCCGGCATCGCAGAAAGCCGCCCATGATTGTCGATGAAGATGAAGATGAACACGACAAGCTGGAAGCTTATCCCACTTCAAGTCAACACCTCGGTTGCGCCGTGCCACTCAAAGATAACGTCTTACGAACTTCTCGACATCGTTCCACAGCGGGTACTCAGATGATGAACATGAATTCTCTTCGCTCCGTGAGTTTACTGGTTGCCTCGCTGCTGGCTGCGGTCCCTGTCGCAGCTCAGTCGGTTGATGAAATGCAGCAGAAGGCCATACAGTTTCTTGAGGTGACTCAGGCGGCTGACGGTTCGTGGACCAGCCCTGATGCCGTCGGGATCACCGGCCTGGTGACAACGTCGCTGCTGATGTCGGGGAAGTCCGCAGAAGATCCGCTCGTGAAAAAGGGCCTGGATTTCATCGTCGCCAGTCAGCAGTCAAGTGGCGGGATTCACGCGACTGCCAGTCGCCATCAGAATTATGAGACTTGTATTTCCATGCTGGCACTGACAGAAGCCAACAAGGACGGCCGCTTCGATGAAGTCATCAAGAAGGGCGAACTCTTCCTGCGCGGTTTGCAATGGGATGAGGGCGAAGGCATTGAAACGACTGACGGTGCCTATGGCGGTGGAGGTTATGACAGTAAGCAACGCCCCGACATGTCGAACACACAGTTTCTGGTCGAAGCATTGAAGAAGGCCGGTGTATCGGAAGATGATCCGGCCATGCAGAAGGCTTTGGTGTTTGTGTCTCGCGCACAGAACCTGGAATCACAGCACAACAAACTGCCGTTTGCCGGCAAAGTGAATGACGGCGGTTTTATCTACACACCGGCAAAGGGCGGAGAATCGAAAGCGGGCGAAACGGAAAATGGCGGTCACAAGTCGTACGGCAGTATTACGTATGCCGGACTGAAAAGTATGATCTATGCGGGCGTCGGTAAGGACGATCCGCGTGTCAAGGCAGCCACTGACTGGATTCGCAAACACTACACGCTCGAAGAGAACCCGAACATGGGTCAGCAGGGCCTGTTCTACTACTTCCACACGTTCGCCAAAACCATGTCCGTCATCGGTGGCGATGAATTTGAAGATGCAGCGGGAAATAAACACGACTGGAAAAAGGAACTCACTGAAAAGCTGGCATCGCTGCAGCATGCCAACGGAAGCTGGACCAATCCCGCTGACCGCTGGTACGAAGGCGACCCGAATCTGGTCACTGCCTATTGCCTGATCGCACTGCATCACTGCGAATAGATCCATGAGTGTCAGCCTCAGCTACATCGGTCGCAGTCAATTGCGGCAGTCGTCCGGCGGTCAACGGATTCTGGAACTCGCTCCGAATCTTTCGCGAGACAAAGTTGCTCTGGATGCCGTGCTGAAGGAGCCAATCCGGTTTCGAGAAGCGATCAGCACGCTGCACGATGTCGTGGTGAATGATCTGACGTTCAGACCGCGCGACAAATCCGCGTATGAAGAATGGAAGAAGCAACAGGAGGTCCGCGAACGGGCAATTTGCCAGGCCGCCATGCAGACGGCCCGCGAGACAGTCGCTGCAGGACGCGCACCAGAGCCAACGGAGGAAATGAAACAGCAGCATCGCCAGGCTTTGAATCGTTACTGGAAAGCGAGATCGCAGTTGAACGGGCGGCTGCGAGAAGAAAATGAAACGCTGTGGCGACGCCTGATGCCGTACGATCCAGTCATCACTGTGGCCGACGATGTCGTCTTCTTCGAATGTTTTTCGAGCGATGAATCCAGCTACGGCTGTCTGACGATCGATCGTGATGCGTGTTTCGCAAATACTCAGGAGGCCTGCGCGGGGACCACCAACTTGGACTATTCGTGGGAGCTGTATCACAACTTGCAGTCTCTGCGGACATATCGCGAAACGCGTTTCCACATCAATCCGGAAGGTTTTTCGGTTCAGACGTCCGATCGTGCCGACTCTCGCGAAGAGAAGATTGAATTGCCCGATGGCTGGCTGCGCGGCTTTGTGCAGTTGCAGGCCGCCATGGCACTGCCGATGAAGAAGGTCACGCTCGGGATCGATGCGGTGTACTCATTGTTGGCGTGGCTGAAACGACATCGCGAACAACACGGCCCGCGCGCCATTCGATTCGAACTCGCAGACGGCAAGTCCCCGCGGATGGTTCTGGAACCATGGAATGTCGCAATCGAAAGTCCGTCAACGGTCTACAAAGGTGCGGCGACGGAACCGGTGCGCATCTGGGGACGTCGCAGGCTGATGAGTCTGGCGCGGCTGCTGCCGCTGGCGACGCAGGTGGATGTTTATCTGCCGGGGACCGGACTGCCGAGTTTCTGGGTGGTGCAAATGGGAAATATGCGTCTGACGCTGGGCCTCAGCGGCTGGACCACGGATGACTGGACGCGCGGCAGTGCCGTGCAGATGCTGCTGCCACCAACCGAACCCAGCCTGAGCCAGGTGGCTTCTGCGGCGGAACAACTCAGTCAGCGGCGTATGCTGACATTCGACAGGATTCGCACAGACTTGAAGTGTTCAACCGCCGCTGCAGCATCGGTGATGATTCATCTGGCTCTGCGCGGTCAGGCGATCTTCGATCTGCACGCCGACGTCTTCCGTTGGCGACAGATCCTGCCGATGGCGCTGTCAGACCGTGAACTCGGCTCTCCGCACCCGGAACTTGCGGCGGCTCAGCAGATTGTCGCAGACGGCAAAGTGAAAGTCGAAACCCGCCAGGAGGCTCAGCGCGGTGGTTCGATCGTCACGGGCAAAGTGGAAAACCAAAGCTGCGAAGTGCTGATCGACGGTGACGGCATCGTTGAGAAAGGCAAGTGCCGCTGCAGCTGGCACTTCAAATTCGGCGTGCGGAACGGCCCCTGCCGCCACCTGCAGGCGCTGCGTGACAGTGTCCACTGTTGATTTTATCGCAGGGTGCGTGAAGCGGAGCGCAACGCACCATTTTGGGAAAGCGTGAGAAACTGGTGTGTTCCTCTGGCGCTTCACACACCCTACGTTTACAGAGGCATTCTATGCAAATCTCTTACATTCCATGTGACGAAAAAGCAGGGAGCGGATCGGCGAGCCGATCCAGCATCACGAGCATGATTCCAGGGATCATTCGGCTCACCGGCACAGCATGGTTGCTCATCGCGGCAGGTGCGAACGCTCAGGGTTTTATCACTCCGGAGGATGTCAGTTTTTCTTCACGACTCGATGGCACGGAACAGCGTTATGTGGTCTTGCTGCCGGAACAGTTTGACGTCAGTGTTCCACATGATGTGATGATCGCCCTGCATGGACACGGGTCGGATCGATGGCAATTTGTCTCGGACACACGACCGGAGTGTCAGGGAGCCCGTGATATGGCGGCGCGGCGGAAGATGATTTTTGTTTCGCCCGATTATCGCGCCAAAACGTCCTGGATGGGGCCATCCGCAGAGGCAGATCTGTGGCAGATGCTCGATGAACTCAACAGTCGCTTTCGCATTCGCGATGTGGTGATCTCTGGCGGTTCGATGGGCGGAACGTCGGCTCTGGCCTTTGCCGCGTTGCATCCGGATTGCGTGGATGGCGTCGTGTCTCTCAACGGCACGGCCAACCTGATCGACTACCCGAATTTCACGGACGCTATCGCAGAATCGTACGGTGGAACGCAGGCTGAAAAACCGGAAGTCTACCGTGAACGATCGGCTGAGCTGTTCCCCGAACGTCTGACAATGCCCGTAGCGGCGACCACCGGAGGCAACGATACGCTCGTTCCGCCGGACAGCACGCTGCGACTGCTGACGGCGTTGAAAATGCAGGGCTCAGCTGTCCTTTCGATTCATCAACCCCACGGCGGGCATGAGACAAACTATGACGACACTGTGGCCGCGTTCCAGTTTGTGTTCGATCAGCTCGATGCAAAAAACGCGGCATACACGGCACCGGCACTCAGTGCCTTCGGCGATGACACCACCATCGTCTGTCTCGGCGACAGCGTCACTGGCGTCTATTATCACA
>JANOUN010000696.1:0-1771 GCA_031416875.1 Planctomycetota bacterium
GATGCAACCCTGATTCCCGAATCAGCCGCCGATGCCGTGAAGCCGGGTTCCGCATATCGTCAAAAACTGGAAGCGATGCCAGCCGACAGTGCCGTGACGATTGTTGTGTACGAGGATTCATTCAAAGAATTCGCGGCCTTGCGGGAAGTCGCCCACGGACTGCAGATCCGCGTCGCCGCGAGGCCCCTGCCCGTTGGGACTGACATCACGATCAGCGCCAGCGGCAGTGCATCGCGGGCGCAGTAAGATACGGACCGGGAACAAGCAGAATCGCAGTTTATGGCATGAAGATTACCGGCAAGAAGATTAATCAATTCCAATGCGACTCATATTCTTGCCCCCAATTTTCCTGCCCAAAAAACATCAGACTGTTATTCATACTCCAGCCCTGAAGTCAACTGCCGTCCTCCCATTCTGAACGGGCTCATCCGTGCGGGACCAGCGGAATGAAAGTCGCGTTACGCACAGCCTAAGGGAACACGCACTTTGGATGGCCCCTGCGTTTCTGTCTTTCGCGTCGAATATACCGCACGCGATTGGCATTGGCTCGTTTAACCGCGTGCCCAGCGGGCCGCGCTCTTTGGTTCATTGGCGCAACGACGTGGTTGCCAGTTGACGGAGAAGCGCGGGGCGTTGCCCACGCGGTTAAACGAATGTGCCTTCCTCAGCCTCGCGCTGCAAGAAATCGCAGAACGCTAATATCCGGGCGATCCGAGTCATCCGTGGTTCAGAACGGTCTTCGGACTTCTTGCAGAAAGCAACCACGGATATCACGCATTGCACGGATAAACCGCCGTGCAACAGGCGGATGCCGCGAACTGATTCGGAGCGATCTTCGAGTCTTTGTTCGCGTGGTCGCGAATGCTTACCACGTTGCTCCGACTGGTTTCGCGCCGGCGTTTTTCATGCGGATGCTGTACAACGAAGTCTTCGCCGTGATGAACAGCGTCTTGTAGTCGTCTCCGCCGAAGGTCACATTGGCGGGGCCTTCAGGGACTGGGATCCGCTCCAGCAGCTGGCCGTCGGCGTTGAAGATGTTGACTCCGCCGTGCGTTGTGTAAAGGTTGCCCAGAGTATCGACCGTCATGCCGTCACTGCCTTCGTCGATCGTGAATAACTTCTTGCCGAGCGATCCGTCTTTATGCACCTCGTAACAATGAACTCCGGCCGGAAGTTGATGGAATGCCGGATCGGGATGTCTCGGATTGCCACCTGTGTCGGCGATGTAGATCCGGCTTTCATCCGGAGAAAAATTGATACCGTTGGGCATCGCGAGATCCTTGACGAGGGGCTCAACCTTTCCGGTGGTGGGATCGAGCCGATAAACCCAGTGGCCTGGCAATTCTGCGGGACCAGTCAGGCCCCATGGCGGGTCGGTGAAGTACAGTGTGCCGTCAGATTTGACAGCAACATCGTTGGGTGAATTCAGTCGTTTTCCGTCGAACTTGTCCGCCAGGACAATGATGCTGCCATCAGCTTCGGTACGTACGACGTTGCGACCTGCGTGCTGACAGGAAATCAGGCGTCCTTCAAGGTCGAGGATATTGCCGTTGGATTGTTCGCTCTTGCGGAACAGCGATACGCCTTCTCCTTCCTTCCACTGCATGATCCGGCTGTTTGGGATGTCCGAAAAGACGAGCATCTTCTTCGCCGGAATCCACGCCGGGCCTTCGGTGAATTTCATGTCGCCGGCCAGCTTTTGCACTTTCGCACCTGGTGCGATTAGTGATTCCGCGTCGTCGGCATGCACGTGCGTCACGGCGACGAGCAG
>JANOUN010000697.1:0-3255 GCA_031416875.1 Planctomycetota bacterium
CTCTATTTTGGCTCACCCTCCAACTTCAACGATCCCTTCGATTGCGCTCTCTGGCCACAAATCAAACCCCCTACGGATATTGAGGCCAATGCGATTGGTGCTCGATTTCTTGAACTTGGACGTGGATCATTCCAGAGCGACATGCAACGACAGTTTTTGGCGGTGGAGACTTCGGAATGGCGCACCAGGTTGATGAACAGTGCTGAAAAAATCATCTCAGAACGCCGGGAGGAGTTTTCTGAAAACACCGGAATCAGTTGCTTCTCTGAACGCAATGACAACGTTCTCATGTGGTCGCATTACTCAAGTCATCACAAAGGTTTCTGTTTGGAGTTTCACTCAGATGTTGATCTTTTTACCAAGGCAAAAAAAGTCACCTATTTGAATGACATTCCGACGATTGATCTTTGTAAACTAATGCTCGAAGATATCTTTGAGAAGGTTTTTGAACTGTTCTGTACGAAGTCGAGCGACTGGCAGTATGAACGCGAATGGCGAGTGCTCAGGCAGGCAGTGGGCACATATTGCTATCCTCAACATTTGTTGAAGGCGATTTATTTTGGCGCGAAGGCAACGGGGTCAACGATCAAGAAGATCTGCGATGTAGTCAAACGGAACCAGCTAAAGGTCGAATTGCATCGGGGACGTTTGAGTAAGTCGAGATTCAGGATTGAGTTTGATCAATTCGAGCCAGAGTCGATGGAGTTCAGCGAATAAAAGAACCACATTGAAAACGCAGTTTGAGGCGGTTGAAATCAGGCACTTGGAGCTACCAGCGGACTGTCGCCGGGAATAGCTTTTTTAGTCTTCCTGCGGTGCGTTCGCCTTCGATTTTCCGCTGTGCGGATTCGAAAGAGACGCGGGCTTTGAACAGTCTGCGGGGCAGGTCTGCGTCAGAATCCGCATCAGTCGTAGATGCTTTCTCGGCTATCATCCATGTTCACGTTTCGGGACTGATGCCGCGTGACCCATGATCGGAATTCGTGCTTCCATTCTTCGTACGGAACGTCGCTTACGGTGATTTCACCAGCATCGTCCGTATCCGGGGCCACATGCAGGAGGAAAGTCTTGACGTCAGTGCCCGCTGCCGCAGCGCGTCGCTGGAGCTCGGCTATTTCTTCTGTGGAGAGCGAAAGCGTCAGGTTCATGGCAACCATCATGACAAATGTTTCTGCGGTTAAGACTGCAATCAGTCTACCAGGACCCTGTGGTCTTCGTCAAAGACGATTTTGCCTGCCGCTTGCGGGAGAAGGCGGGTTTGTGCCTGCAAAGTCAGAGTTGGCCCGGAAGGGACCGGGCTGCTAAACGGCGAAATTCCGGCCGCTCCGGTTTGCAGCGTGCTGAACAGCATGCGGCCGAGACTCAAAGCAATTCCGGCCGGATTTGCCTCTGGTACAGCATTGAGCCTGAAGAATCACGAGGATTCTTCAGGCTCTGGGTCAGTCGTTTTTTGATCTGCGATCCGAGGCAGTCTCAGTCCTGCTTCGCGGCATCCTTGGTTACCACGTTCTTGGGCTGCTGGCCGGTGTGGCCTTTGATGCCTTTGAACGGGAGAATTACCGATCCAACCGCATTGTTTAGCCCAATCCCTGCGAAGGCTGCTGCTTTCGGTAAAGAAAGAGTTCTTTTTCAGCTGATGCCGTTGTATAAGACATCTTATGTAGCGACTGGCGGCACAAAAGGAGTCTTTTTCAGCCATGAAACGCAGGACCGGCACATATTCGACCAATCGTTTCGGTGATGAAGACGTTCGTGCGTTTGTTCCGCATCGATTGCCACCAGCACGCCCGGCGTTGGTGATTGCGGATTCGCTGGCTGGTCTGCATGCCGACGCGATGGCGGCTGTCAGTCGTCTGGAGGTGGCAGGAGCGATGGTTCCCGGCCACGAATGGTTTCTTTACGGCTTCGTCCGAAAGGAAGCGTTGATTTCGTCACAGATTGAGGGGACGCAGGCGACGCTCGAAGATGTCGTCGTGTTCGAAGTCACTCGGAAGTCGGAACGCCTGGCGGACACCGAAGAAGTTTGCAACTACGTGGCGGCGTTGTCTTATGCCTGTGAACAGTTGAGGCATCCGAACGGGCTTCCTGTCTGCGTGCGTCTTCTGTGCGAGGTACACCGGAAGCTGATGAAGGGCGTTCGCGGCAAAGAAAAACAACCCGGAACAATTCGTACTTCCCAAAACTGGATTGGCGGAAGTCGTCCCGGCAACGCGAAGTTCGTACCGGCACCTCCGGACCGCGTCCCGGAACTGTTGGCGGATCTGGAAAAGTGGGTTCATGGAGTCGATCGGCTGCCGCCACTGGTTCGAGCGGGAATGGCTCATGTTCAGTTTGAGACGATCCATCCGTTTCTGGATGGCAACGGCCGTGTCGGACGACTGCTGATCACATTGCTGCTGAGACATTGGAAGCTTGCATCGCAGCCGTTGCTTTACCTCAGTCTGGAATTCCGAAAGCGTCGCCAGGAATATTACGAGCGACTGAACGCCGTCCGCACCCTGGGCGACTGGGAAGGCTGGACGTCGTTCTTCCTTGAGTGTGTCCGGGATTCGGCAGACGATGGGGTGACAACTGCAAAGCGGCTGTTCGGCGTCGTCGGAAAAGATCGCGACACCGTTCTTCATCATCGGGCGGCAACTCTGTCAGCCGTTCAGTTGTTGGATCTGCTGCCACAGCACCCGATCGTGACGCTGGCGAGCGCCACGAGACTGATCGGGGCTTCTCAGCCAACGGCCGGGAAGGCGATTGATGCACTTTCCCAAAGTGGCGTTCTTCACGAGATCACCGGGCGAAAGCGAGACCGAGTGTACTCTTACAAGGCGTACCTGGATGTTCTGTCAGAACAGACGGATTTTCAGGACGAGTGACTGTCCGGAAAATCGTGGCTCGACAGGCTTTCAAAACGCTGTTTGCTTAGCATTTCGAATTGTGGCAAGCTCGGAATGTTCAACTTTATTAACAAGAGGTCGTTATGTCCGAGCAAGCAACAGAAACCGAAACGAAAACCAACGAAAAGACACGGACGGTGAGACCACGGACCAGGTTCATGTGGTTCCGAAGGGGGCGATTTCGGCAACCAAACGGGCATGCGAACGAAGATTTGGTTGCACTCATGGTTGCCGGTTTTTCTGACAACCATAGCGAAACGGTGAGGACCGCTGATGACAGACCACCCACGAATGGACCGGTTGAGCCCGAAAACACCGACAGCCGCAACCCCTGTCAACGTAAGACGTTAGACAAGGATTGCGGCTG
>JANOUN010000698.1:0-1968 GCA_031416875.1 Planctomycetota bacterium
CCCGAAGCGCCAGCGAGGAATTCAGCGTTTCTGCCTCGCTGGCGCTTCGGGTTGGTATTAAATCAACAGACCGCTAGCCACCGGTAACTGTTCCTGACATCACTGGAAGAACCGGCGGCTGGCGCCGTGCCGCTTACGGGGAATAGGCTTCAGTTCACGCCATTGGAGGCGAGCTCCGCCGGGGAGTAAGAGTGATAAGTCTGAATAAGGGGTTTGAGTTGATGAATCACCGCATGCTGGCAATATCAGCCCTGATGGCCGCACTGTGGACGTCGACGGATTCGTCGTCGGACGCACAGGAGACCGCGACCGGCAACAAAGCCACGTCCGCCGAGATTCTAACGAATGAAGCGGTGATCGAACGCGTCACGATTTCCGTTGACCGTTCCCTCGAATATCTCGCAAAGCAGCAGCGGCCGGACGGGGCATGGGATGGAAACAACGCGCCCAATGCGCTGGCGCTGCTGGGGTTCATGGGCCGAGGTCACGTACCGGGTCGAGGTCCCTACCGCGACGTGCTGGAAAAAGGCAAGAAGTTCATCCTGCGGACACAGGATGCAAACGGGGTTTTTGTTCCGCAACGCGCGGCTGGTTCAGGTCCGATGTACCAGCAGGGCCTGGCCACGCTGGCACTCGCCGAACTTTACGGCATGGATCCCGATCCGGAACTTGAGGCGGCCCTGCGCAAGTCAGTTGACCTGTTGATCCGCTGTCAATCGGACAAAGGCGGCTGGCGTTATCAACCGCAAAAGTCCGACGAGGATCTCAGCGTAACTGTGATGCAGATTGTGGCACTGCGGGCGGCGAATAATGCCGAGATTCCTGTGCCCGCTGCGACAATCGAAAAGGCTGTCGCGTACGTGAAGACCTGTGCCGATCCCAATGGCGGGTACGGTTATCAGAATGGCAGCCGAAAGCCGCCGACAACGGCTGCGGGAGTCGTATCGTTGCAGCTGCTGGGTTACCACGAAGACGAATCGCTGCCGAAGTCACTGGACTATCTGGTATCCCTGCCGGTCGAATGGGGCAACGGAGGCGGAATCGACTATTACTACTATTTTCACTACTACGCGATGCAGGCCACCTATCAGGCAGGGGGCAAGCATTGGGCCGAGTGGCATCCTCGCGTGCGGGAAATGCTGTTGGAAAAACAAAACGCGGACGGAAGCTGGGACGTGCCCGGCGGCGGTGAATCGGAAAACGTCGTTGGCCCGAATAAGGTCTATTCGACCAGCATGGCAACGCTGGTCCTGGAAGTCTACATGCATTTTCTGCCCGCATATCAACGGTAGTCGCCGACCCTCGGTTCCTGAGTCTGCATTCGTGCTCAATCGTGTCTCCAAACCTGGTGGCGTTTGAGCCCTCAGCACGTGTACATTGAGCGTACGCCGTTGACCGTTGTCGGATTCCAACGGCAGTTTCTTTCTGATGTGGAGTCGGATAGATGTTGATGATTGTGAGTCTGCTTTGTACCTTGATTCAGGACGAGCCTGTGTTTTCCGGTCCGCAGCCGGGGGAGAAACTGGTTCCTTTTGTGGCGACCGGGGTGCTTGGAAAAGATGCCGATCTGAAAATCGATGTCGTCACTGAATCAGATACCAAACCGTGTGTGCTCATCTTTGTTCATGAACGAAGTCGACCGGCGTTCGGTCTGTCGAACATGGTGATGCGTCTGGTCCAGGATCGTGGTCCGGAGAAGATTGCGGGAAGCCTTATTTTTCTGACAGATGATCCGACAGAAACCACCGAGTGGATGAATCGCGTCCCGGAATATTTCCCGAAGCAGATTCGGCTTGGAATCTCCGTCGATGGCAAAGAAGGGCCTGGAGCGTATGGCTTGAATCGCAATGTCGCTCTGACGGTGCTGATCGCTACAGACAATATCGTGAGTGCAGGTTTTGCTCTGGTACAACCCAGCATCGAAGTCGATGGTCCTAAGATTTTCAAAGCCATTGCGGAAACGCTCGG
>JANOUN010000699.1:0-7841 GCA_031416875.1 Planctomycetota bacterium
TTTCTGTTGAAAACGCAGTTACTTTCGGCTACAGAGAGGTAACGACTTCTCTGATCAGGACTCTCACCTGACAATTCAATCGCCTTCACAGGCGCACTAGCTGAATTCGCAAGAATTCAGAGGCTCCCTGAATTCTTGCGAATTCAGCTACACAAGTTTTTTCCTGCCGTTCGCTCAACAAAAAAGGCTGTCCAGCGTTGCCACTGGACAGCCCGGGAGGATTGATCGAGGGGATTACTCCCAACGATCAGCAGTGACTCCCAATCCAGCCATCCGTCCACGTTACGGACGAGCCGTGGCGTTTCGGGATAACTGGCTTCGTTCAGATTTTCGCGGACTTGACAGTCCGGATGATCTCCGCAGCAACCTTGTAAGGATCGGCGTTTGAGGCAGGGCGACGGTCTTCCAGCCAGCCCTTCCAGCCATTCTGGACGGTGGCGATCGGAATACGGATCGAAGCACCGCGATCGGACACACCGAAGCTGAACTTGTCGATCGTCTGCGTTTCATGCTTACCTGTCAAACGCAGGTGGTTATCTGCACCGTAGACCGCGATGTGTTCTTTGATACGTGGTGCGAAGGAGTTACAGATCTTTTCGTAAGTTTCCTTGCTGCCACAAGTGCGAAGCACGGAATTGGAAAAGTTGGCATGCATTCCGGAGCCATTCCAATCGGTATCACCCAGCGGTTTGCAGTGCCAGTTGATGGAAAGGTTATACTTCTCTGCCGTGCGCTCCAGCAGATACCGGGCAAGCCACACTTCGTCGCCTGCGCGTTTTGCGCCTTTCGCGAAGACCTGGAATTCCCACTGTCCAGTGGCCACTTCGGCATTGATGCCTTCGATATTGATGCCAGACTGGATACAGAGATCCAGGTGCTCTTCGATCAGTTCGCGACCAAAGGCGTTTTTCGCACCAACCGAACAGTAGTAAGGTCCCTGTGGAGCAGGGTAACCGCCAACCGGGAATCCCAGCGGCAGATTGGTTTCTCGCTCCCACAGGAAGTATTCCTGTTCGAAGCCGAACCAGAAATCGCCGTCGTCATCTTCAATCGTGGCGCGACCATTCGATTCATGGACGGAATTATCGGCGTTCAGAACTTCCGTCATCACCAGGAAGGAGTCCATCCGACCGGGGTCCGGCAGGATCGCGACCGGCTTGAGCAGACAGTCCGAAGAGCCGCCTGGAGCCTGATTCGTGGAACTTCCATCGAAGCACCAGATCGGGCATTCTTCAAGCGTACCACCAAAATCCTTCACCACTTTTGTTTTGGCTCGCAGCCCTTGAGTGGGTTTACTGCCGTCCAGCCAAATGTACTCCAACTTTGCTTTCGACATGCTCTGACTATCCTCCCCGGAAAAACCTGTAGAATCGCGGTATCGCTGGACATCCACTGCAATCTCATCACACGAGATACCGTGATGAAATCTGCTGACCAACCTGCTCTGCTTCCCGCGACGGAAGCCGCATCCCTGCAGGAACTCACCGGGTGTCGCCAGACACTGGCAACCATGACATTCGCCCGTTTCGCCCCGTCAGCCGATTGATCAGGAATCGGCTGCTGTTTTAATGAGCACGGGTGCCCTGTTCCAGAGCACCCGGTGGCAAATCTTCGTGATTATCACCACCGGAATGTTTTTACGCATTCGCTGTTCCAATTGCACGCGAGTGGGAGCGACATGTGGAAAACGATTCAGGATTTCTCAGCCGTTGGTAAGTGGAACGGGCACTGGCTAAACTGCAGGCAGGTATGCGTTATCCATCATGAGGCACATTTGGAAATGGTGATTCTTTATTTGTTCCTGGCGATCCTGCTCATTCTGATCAACGGGTTTTTTGTGCTGGCCGAGTTTGCAGCCGTGAAGATGCGGCCTTCCCGACTCCGCGAATTGATGGATGCCGGTGTTCGCGGTGCGGTGGCGGCGAAACACGTACAAGACAAGCTCGACGAGTATTTGTCCGTCTGCCAGGTGGGAATCACGTTCACATCGATTGGACTTGGGTTCGTCGCCGAACCGTCTCTGGTGAAGCTCATCGAGCCGGTTCTGAACTGGACGGGACTCTTTCCGGAAAAGAGCGACCTCACGTTTCTGACAACGCATGCCATCGCGACCGGGTTAGGATTGTTGCTGGCCAGCTATCTGCATACGCTCATCGGTGAACTCATTCCAAAGTCCATGGCCATTCGGCGCACCGATCGATCGTCGCTGCTGACAGCGGCACCCCTGAGAGTGATACGCACGCTGTTCATCATCCCGCTTTGGGTTCTCAACGGTTCGGCCAATGTGCTGCTCCGGTTGATGGGACTTGGTGGTTCAAAGCACCATGAAACTCACAGCGAAGACGAACTCCGCATTCTCCTGAATCAGTCTCAATCCACCGGCATGATGACCTTCCGTCGTCTGCTGTTTCTGGAGAACGTCTTCGACCTCGGCGAACTCGTCGTGCGAGATGCGATGCGACCGCGTTCGCAGGTGCGCTGCATGACGACACAGAATTCATGGGAAGAGAATCTTCGGATCGCGCGGCGTTATCGATTCAGTCGTTACCCGCTTCTGGACGACGGTCATACGAATCCGATTGGAAGTGTGCATCTGAAGGACGTGCTGTTTGCCGGCGAACAGGGAAACGATCTGAAGCCGCTGCTGCGGCCATTGCTGACCGTCACGGAAACGGCTTTACTGGAATCTGTGCTGGCGGAAATGCAGAAAAAACGCATCCATGCCGCCATTGTGAAAGATGCGAAAGGCGTCTGGACAGGTTACCTGACGCTGGAGGATGTGATTGAAGAAATCGTCGGCACAATTCGCGATGAATTCGAAGACGAAGAGCCGATTCATCTGACTGACGCGCTGCTTGAAGATCGAGTGCATCTGCATATTGAGGCCGAGAGTACAATCGAAGCCGTTCGCATTGCTCTGTCGCGCATGAAGAGCGAATCGCTGCCGGTCCCTGCCGATCAGATTATTCGGGCCGTTGAAGAACGAGAGCGATTGATTGAGACCTATCTTGGCCGTCACCTTGGGATGCCTCACGCACGTCTGCCTGGTCTGCAGAAAGCGATCGTGCTGGTGATACGTTCGGAAAACGGCATTCCGTATCGCGGCACCATCGAACGCGCCCATCTGCTGTTCGTGCTGTTAACACCCATGGGCCAGCCGCGCGTGCATCAACGGCTCCAGGCAATCATTGCGACACTGCTGGATGAAAGTGAATTCATCCCCGAACGCCTCCGCACCGTCCGCACCCCCGCCGAAGTCGTCGAGATCCTCCGCACCGGCGAACAGGCCACGCTCGATTAGTCGGATCGTCAGCCAAACGCTGCAATTCCCAGTCTGGCGCGTTTCAGCGAAACCGAATGAGTGGCAATGCCGAGTTCTCTGGCGACGTTGGCATCGGTGGCTTTGCCAAGCCGCTGGATCATCTTTTTCGTCCAGGGCTCAATGAATTGTTTCTGAAAGGGAGGAATTCCCAGCGACTCGCGTTTGCTGCGGACGTGTCGTCTGCCGCGTTTCGAAACTTTTGCGACATGTGTGTCCGCAAACTGCCCGAGCATTTTCAGTTCAGCTTCTGTCCAGGGTCTGCGGCTTTCCTGCGACTTGCCCGCCGAGGCGATTCCAAGTGACGTCCGCTTCGAGGTTACTGCTTCAGGCTTCACGCCGAGGATCGCAGCAAGTCTGGCGTCCGGCATCGTTCCCAGCTTCTTGATTTCTCCGGCGTTCCAGACGTGACGTGTTTCCAGGAATGAAGGTCCGAATGCCGGAATCCCCAGCCGGATTCGTTTCGAAAAAACAGTTGTGGCGACAACCCCCAGCTTCTTCGCGACGTTCTTATCCGACATGGTGCCCAGCAGTTTGACCTTGTCCGGGGTCCAGTTGATTCGATTGAATGATGGGATTTTGAGACGTTGTCGCTCCTGACGCACAGTCTGGACGTCCAGGCTGAAGAGCCGCGCTACCTCTGTGTCGGAAATTTTCCCCAGCTTGCTGATCACCGCACGCGACAGGGGTTTCGATTCGCGTGCTACCGAGATCGATGCTTCGTGCGCACGTTCGACTTTTGATTTCCGGGCCATCAGGATCTCCTTTGAGCCAATTGAATCGGCGTAAACAGCCGTTGATTATTTTGAATTGTAAACAAACCATGGTGAACACATTCAAGGGAGTCGCAGGGAGAGATCCTCGATTGTTTCCTCAACCACGGTTCGGCCCGGCCAATTGGGCAACCACGGCATACCACGATCAATGACCGTGTCCTGGCAGATGCGGGAGAATTCTGATGAACGTCGGTCTCCGGATGGAACGACGTCGGTGATTTTCAGATCAATGATGTCGGCTGCAATGATGCGGGCAAGCTGTTCGGCTTCGAGCAGTTCTGCGTCCGACCAGTCTGCAAGACTCTCACCGATTTTCGACAGGTCGCCGGGAAGCTGAATATAGCCGAGTTCCACGTTGCCGGTGATTCCCTCCGACCGGACCAGCCACCGATAAAGCGGCAGCTGCAGATCGATCCATTCCTGCTTGCTGCGATGCGTGGTCTTGGGGGGCAGGGCGGATTCACTTGTCTTGTAGTCGAGCACTCGAAACCGGCCGGTCTGCACATGCTTGTCGATCCTGTCCACACGGCCGACAAGCTTGACTGGTCGTTCATGAATATCCGTGAAGTCCATGCACTCGTACTTCTTTTCCGTCTGATGAATTCGCCAGCCGTCTCTGCAGGTCACAGCCTGCCATTTTGCGAATGCCGCAAGACGCGATTCGATCATCTTCAGCTGCACGCTGACCGTCGCCGATCGCGTGCGGCCGAATCGTCCGAGGGCAGCCTTGTGAAGGGCTTCCAGCAGAAAGTCCCGGATCGCTTCATCGTCAAACGCATCGCGAACCGCCGATTGCCCGAACTGATTGAGGACTTCATGGATCAGGCTGCCGAAAGCCCGTGCATCGAGTTCACGCACATCGTCTTCAACCAGTTGCAGCTTCAATTCACGACTGAGGAAGTAGCGATACGGGCAGTTCAGATAGTCGCGAAAACTGGTGACCGGAATTTCTGTGGGGGCAGGCGGCACCGACATCGGCGGCGGCACAAGGAAACCACTCTGACGTGGCGGCGCGGCTTCCGGTTCCGTGGGAACGGGCAGCGCGGCGGCCATGTCACTGACGGAATCCGGATCGTAAAATCGGCGGACACGTGCGGTGAGTGATTTCGGATCGGCGGCGAACCACAATCGACTGGGAGCGAGCGGGTTGCCCTTCACATCGGTCCGTCCGGTAATCAGGATGACGCGCCGCCGACTGTGCAGCACGGACGTCAGCGCATACGCGTCGCGGGCATAGCGGCGTCGGTTATCGGTGAGTTGCAGCCGCGTGCGGAGGCTGTTCGGCATGAAGGCGTCGGCGTTGATCGATTCCGGGATCCTGCCTTCGTTGAATCCGGTCAGCACCAGCACCGGGCTGTCATCGAGCGGCAGTTCCAGCCAGCCGAGCAGCTCGACGGCCTGGTCATTCGCTTCCGGCGGAATCGAAGTCTCGCCAATCTGACGCAGCAACAACTGCAGCGCCTGACTGGCCGTGCATTCGGGCAGCACGCTGGCCGGAATTCGTCGCAGCTGTTCGTTGAGTTCCTGCAGGCGGGTCACGCAGGCGACAATGCCGCGATCGGCTTCGGAATCGCTGTGTAATTCCCGATCACGGTAGATCGTGGCGAGAATGCGGACGGCTCCGTCGGCCCAGTCAGACAGCGATCGTTTTCTCTCCAGTTGGTGCGTGAGCGATGCTTCAGCGGCATCTTCCAGATCGTCAAGCGTTCTTTGCCGCGACCGTTTCCCCCCCTTCACGATCGGAGTTGCGCGGCCCACGGCGGATCGAGCACTTTCAGCCTCTGTCGCACCTGGAATCAGGCATCGCAACAGGAATTCCACAGCGCGGCAGACTTCCGCCACGATGAATCGCCGAGGTGCCGTTCCCAACAGGACACCGGGCGTGAGCTGCAAGTGTTCGGCAAGGTATTGATCGAGTTCATTGAGCCATGCGTGGCGACGGGTGAATGCATCGTCGTCGCTGAGATTCTGGTTCAGGTGTTCGCTGATCCAGTCGTAGACATCCGGATGGCGGACGAAGTCGGCCAGTGTGGCAAAATCCGGCGGCATCTCATCGCGGGCCGATGCCACATGCAGAGCCATGGCTGACAACAGCTGAAACGGGCGCGAATCGCGCAGCAGCATACCGATCGGCCATTGTCCGGCAATCCCGGCATCGGCCATTGCCTGTGTGAGCGTCGGAACCATCGCATCATCTGCCACTCCGATCGTGATATCGTCGGCTCGAAATCTTCCATCGAAGCTGGCGAGTTCTACCATGGCTAACTGTGCCTGCTGCAGCGGAGAATCCGCAATGCGGGTGTTTTCCAGCGGGATGTCGAGCAGTCGCGTTTCCCATTGTTCGGGACGCACGCAGCCGTATTCGTCAAAGGCATCCGCTTCGGATTCCGGCGCGTGAATGATGGTCGTGACGCGATCGGCGACCAGATCGAGCATTTGCCGGATGATGCGGTTCATATCCACCGTGCCGATGAGAATGATGTCGCTGTCCGTGCGACATTCTTTCATCTCGACGGCGACCAGTCTTGCGGCCTGGCGGTCCCACAGTTGCAGCTCGTCCATCTGCATGAGATATTCCGACTGAATGCGACGCAGGGCTTTCCAGCGTTCGGCTTCTTCGGAATGACCAAGCTCGACCAGCTTCAGATGAACCTCGTCAAATTCCATTCCGTCAGCGGCGAGTTCGTTGTGCTGTTTGCGGAGCGATTCGCAGAGAGCCAGCCACGACGAGACGGAATTTTCATCCGGACGATTCGGCAATGCCGCGCGAATTTCCTGCGGACGGACAGCGTACAAAGCTTTCCGCCAGACCAGAAGTTGTGTCAGATCATCGGCCAGTTTTTGCCGCTGCGGATAAAGCAGTTCCGGAAACTGATTGAATGTCACCATTCGCGGCGGCACCAGCGCGGGCCATTTTGAGCCGCCTCGCTGAACCAGCAGCTCCAGCATCCGGCGAGCCGCCCGGCGTCCGGGGAAAACCAGGATCACTTTCGACATGTCCAGCTGGTCGCCGTTGGCATACCGCCTGATCAGATAATCAGCCGCCGCTGTCAAAGCGGGCTTGTTCCAGTCCAGAAAATATCGCGTGATCGCCATGAATTCGTGCTTCCTTTTAATTCGGTCTCAGCGTAGGTCCTGCCTGCCGGGCTCATCCTTACCCGGAAAAAGTTACAAGTTTCGAGCACAATTTACAAAGCTCGTGATCGGGGATCAGCAGATTTGCTGTGATTTTGCGGGTGATGCTGATTGGCGTCGGCATTGCGGTATGTCCGGGAGTTGCCACTCAGGGACGGGGGGCAGGAAATCCACGACGGTGTTAGGAAGGAGTCTGATCTGGAGACCGTCTGATGACATCACTCATCGACCTCGAACCTGCTGCGTGGAGTGAAAAGCAGTTTGGCGCCTGCGATCCTGGCGACGTGCGGCGGACGCAGCGGCTGGTCCGTTATGCGCAGCAAATGGCGGAGAAGCCGGACGCTATCTGGTCATCAGCGATACAACAGAAATCGACTATGGATACAAGAGCGAGCGCAAGGGGCCTGGACCGCTCACGGCAAAGCACCGCCGGGGCTTCTTTCTGCATTCAGCACTCATTATCGACGCGCAAAGTCATCAGGTCATGGGACTCGGCATGCAGGAACTCTGGGCACAGGCGGCTGGCAAACCATCTGGCGTGGGCTCGAAACTCTCATCCTCGCCCTCCGCGGTTACCACGCCGCTCTCAAAAAATGTGGGTAAGGATGAGC
>JANOUN010000700.1:0-10079 GCA_031416875.1 Planctomycetota bacterium
GGTCCGGATGAATGCTGGAAATGTCCGGCACTAGCGCTCGGCACTCAGGGCGTAGAGGTTTATCATGTCGTCTAAGTGTGTTTATGATTTTGATGTTGTCGTGGTGGGTGCCGGTCATGCGGGAGCGGAAGCCGCTCTGGCTTCAGCGCGGATCGGGGCGAAGACGGCGCTGCTGACGATGAACTGCGATACCGTCGCGCAGATGAGTTGCAATCCGGCAATCGGGGGAATCGCCAAGGGACAGATTGTTCGCGAAATCGATGCACTCGGCGGCGAAATGGGCCGCGTGATTGATGCGACCGGGATTCATTTTCGGATGCTCAACAGCGGCAAAGGGCCAGCCATGCACAGTCCGCGCGCTCAGGCGGACAAAAAGGCGTACCAGTTCGAAATGAAGCATCGGGTCGAGCAGCAGGAAAATCTGACGCTCTGTCAGGAGACTGTCGAATCAATCGAAACCGACAGCGGCAGGATCACAGGCATTCGCGTGACTGGCGATGCATTTTATCGAGCCCGCGCCGTGATCCTGACGACCGGCACGTTTCTCAAAGCCATCATGCACACGGGTGAATCGCAAGCAGAAGGCGGGCGAGCTGGTGACAAGGCCTCGCACGGAGTCTCAGGAGCTTTGACGTCACTGGGCTTTGAGCTTCGACGTTTTAAAACCGGCACTCCCGCACGACTGAATGGTCGCACGATCGATTTTTCCCGCTGCGAACCTCAGCCTGGTGACGAAAACCCCGAGCCATTTTCGTTCATGAATGATCGGATCGAGCAGTCTCAGATCCATTGCTACCTGACAAGTACGACGCACGAAATCCACGAAATCATTCGAGCCAACCTGCATCGCGCCCCGATGTATTCGGGGCAGATTCAGTCCACCGGACCACGTTACTGCCCATCGATCGAAGACAAAGTCGTGCGGTTTGCAGACAAGACATCGCATCAGATTTTTCTGGAACCGGAAGGCCGCAACACTCAGGAAGTTTACTGCAACGGCATTTCCACCAGTCTGCCGCGCGATGTGCAGGATGAGATTGTGCGTCGAATTCCGGGCTGCGAAAAAGCCCAAATCATGCGGTACGGTTACGCCGTCGAATACGACTTTGCACCGCCAACGCAGCTGTATCCCACGATGGAAACGCGACGTGTGGAAGGACTGTACTTCGCGGGTCAGATTAACGGTACCACGGGTTATGAGGAAGCGGCCGGACAGGGCTTGATGGCTGGCCTCAACGCGGCGTTGAAAATTCAGGGCAAGGGGCCGTTCGTCCTGGATCGCAGTCAGGCGTATCTCGGCGTGCTGATTGACGATCTCGTGACCAAAGGCGTCGATGAACCCTATCGCATGTTCACGTCGCGTGCCGAGTACCGCCTCTTGTTGCGACAGGATAATGCCGATCGCCGATTGACACCGCTCGGCATTCAGATCGGCAGCGTTTGCGCCGCACGCACGGAACGCTTTCAGCGATATGACGAAGAACTGGGGCGCGGATTTGCGGCGATGAGCAAGCTGCGGTCGCTGGGTGCGACTCTGGAAGAATGGCTACGCCGCAACACGATCACCTGGGACGAAGTCTTCCAGCAGTTTCCACAATTGGCAGAACTGAATCTGTCAGTCAACACCCGGCGACAAATGATGGTCGAAGCGCAGTATGCCGGCTATGTCCGGCGTCAGGAGACCGACATCGCTCGCCTGCAAAAAGTCGATTCTGTGAAGATCCCGGATATCTTCGACTATCTGGCCGTACCACAACTCCGTCACGAAGCCAAAGAAAAACTCAACCGCCTGCGTCCCGTCACCGTCGGCCAGGCGAGCCGTGTGAGCGGCATCACACCCGCAGATATTGCGATCCTGATGTTCTATCTGAAACCATCAAGCAGCTGAGTTCTGCATTGTCGCGAGATATTGCGATAGCTATAATTCCAAACACGTTTCAGGTGGATTTATGGGAGTTTCCGTAGCCATTTGGGATCTTGACGAGGACACGGTCTACCCCGTTACCGCATACGAGGTCGAATTATGAAGAGAATAACTCGAGACCGAAAATTGACGCCCGAAGAAGCGGAAAAGTACAATAACATCCGTAAGCAGGTTGACAGTGAAAAATCCGACATCAGCGCCCGAATTCGCGGCCGTCTGGCGAACCAGGAGTTGGCTAAAAGGAACCAGTCACAGGAGTCAACTCTTGGGCAACGTCTTCGTGCAGTTCGCGAGGCACTGGGCGAATCGCAAGTTACTCTGGCGGCGTCTGCAGAGATTTCGCAAGGATACTTGTCACAGATTGAGACGGACGAACGAGAACCAACGTTTTCCATTGCCGTTCGCCTCGCGAGAGCATTAGGAGTTTCGCTTGACGAATTGGCCGCAAGAATCGGGTCAACGACGAATGACTTGCGCGGGGGGAATTGACGTGCTGGAAAATGAAACATCTGTTTGCAGAAGTCAGGTCAGGACTGGCAGAAAAATGTGCGGCAGAAAGATACAGACCACGACTGGACGTCTTTCTGCATTTCATTTTTCTGCCGGTTGTGTTCCTGCGTGAATGACAACGCTGTTCTTGTGTCCCAGCTTCGTCGATGGGTTGCACCTGCTTCAACAAATCATGGAATCTGCGGCTTCACCGGTGGGCGGTGGCGCAGAATCTCGCCGTGGAAATCGCCCAGACTGTGCCAGATGGCTGGCTGACCGAGATCAACTTCAGCGATCACCACGTCTCCCCAGTTCTGCGCTTTGGCCAGTGGGCGACCGTCGCGGCCAAAAACTGCCGTGATCATCCAGTTGGAAGCGATGTCGGTGTAAGTGCTGCTGACAACGAACACATGATTCTCACAGGCCCGTGCGGATGCCAGCAGTGGATTGCATCCCCACACCGGAAATGCAATGACCTCGGCACCGCGATTGCTGAGTTCCCGCGCGACCTCCGGATAGAACCCGTCGTAACAAACCATCATGCCAACTTTGCCGAACCGAGTGTCAAACACCGGGTAGTCATCGCCCGCTTCGACTCCGGCATCAATCTCTGTGCGGGGCAGTGCCACCTTGTGATACTTTCCCACAACCTTTCCGTCCGGGCCAATCAAGACCGCCACGTTGAACACTCGATGTTCGTCCCGTTCCACTAATCCGGCGACGATGTAAAGGTCATGCTGTCTGGCCAGTGTTCCGAAATAGTCCGTCGACGGACCTGGAATGGATTCGGCACAATCACTCATCGAGCGCCCTGAGGCGAAATAGGTGAGCGTCTCCGGCAGTACGATCAGATCGGCCTTTTCATCGGCGGCTTTTGAAATCAGCGGAGCAAACTGGCGGCATTTTTCGTCATTCGATTTTCCCGCGGCCGGAGAAAAATGGACGGAGGCCAATCGAACCTTGCGAGACGCTGGCGGTGTGATCGGCTGCAGCACGACATTCGACCACTCAACCGTCGCATCGGCCGCCCAGCGAAATGACAGTTCGATGCGTGCCTGAGTCGCATTGGAGGGAACCCGAAAAACTTCGGACACATCGGTCCATCCGTCGGATCGTTCAGATCCATCGGCTGGATATTCCGGTTCTGAGCGAGGCCGTTCACCTTCGCGATACGTGGTGGTCGCGTTGAAATCATGCATCGCCGCATTGCCCGCTGCATCCAGCCAGAAAACTCGCGGGACCGCTGTCCGCCGGGGATACTCGGCATTCTCCACGCGACGCACGGCCGAGAAGCGATAATATCGACCATCCTCAACAGGCACCGTTCGTTCCCACCAGCCATGCAGCCCGTCGCGCTTGTCTGACGATGTCACGAGACTACCAGAATGATCCGGGCCTCCATCCGGATGGAATTCAAATACCGGCAGGATCTCCTCGCGGGGACCTGAATGAGTCCACCCGACTTCAGACCTGCTCAGCACGACAGTACCGGGATCTTCCGCGACGAGCAAGAGGCTGCTTGCCATGATGCCAAACACGAATGGAAGGCTGACCATAACGGGACTCCGTGGTATAAGTTTTGTCAAGCACAAGCATAGACCATTTGAGCACGAATCTGTAGTCGAATTGCCGGAACTCACTCCGTTCGGTCCGGCCTGCTGAAATCCGCGACGGCATCACAAGTGTTG
The DNA here is from genome assembly GCA_031416875.1 of Planctomycetota bacterium. Lineage (GTDB taxonomy): Bacteria > Planctomycetota > Planctomycetia > Planctomycetales > Planctomycetaceae > SXXK01. Next base: position 4,102 of record JANOUN010000700.1, read on the forward strand.
TCATAACGACATATTGGTTGACCGGAGTTCCATGGAATGCCATTCTGTGGCATTGAGATGACTCACACAGGAACACGGCGCAATGATGCGACTGAACAATCCGAGACTGACTCATACTGGTCGCAGCCTGCTGGATCGGCGAGATTTCTTTGCGCAGACGGGTTCGTCACTGAGTGCGATTGCTTTGGCACAGTTGTTGTCGCAGCAGGGGTTGCTGGCGGGCGAGTCAGCGGATGCGCCGCGCGTCGATCCGGAGCGGCCTCATGCGGCGCGAGAGGGACATGCGGCGGCGAAAGCAAAAAATGTGCTCGTCATTTTCTGCGCGGGTGCGTGCAGTCAGCTGGAAACGTGGGACTTCAAGCCTGAACTCATCCGGCTGGACGGCAAGCCGATGCCGGGCGGGCCAGCGGTGACGTTTCAGGGGCCTGCCGGAAATCTGGCTCGTCCGCAGTACCGATTTCGGCCGCGCGGTGAAACCGGCAAGATGGTGTCTGACATGATTCCCCATCTGGCCGAGCAGGTTGATGACTTTGCGTTTATTCACACTCTGACCAGCAAGACGAACACGCACGGGCCAGCGGAGAATTTTCTGTCGACTGGTTTTGTCCAGGACGGTTTTCCCAGCATCGGGGCATGGGTGACCTACGCGCTGGGGACGGAGAATCAGGACTTGCCCTCGTTTGTCGCAATTCCCGATCCGCGGGGAATTCCGCAGGCCAGTGCCAACAACTGGGGTTCTGGATTTCTTCCCGCAGTTTTTCAGGGTACGTCGTTCAGTTCCATTCAGCCGATTCGCAATCTCGCTCCGCCAGCTTCAGTCACATCGACCAGTGACCTGGCAGCTCGGGATCTGTTACGGTTTCTGAATACGGAACATCTGCGGAACAATCCAGCCGACAGCGATCTGGCAGCTCGGATTGCCAGCTACGAACTGGCCGCACGCATGCAGTTGACGGTGCCGGAGATCAGCGATCTTTCTTCTGAGCCCGAACATATTCTGAAGATGTACGGAGCTGATGATCCGAAGGATGAACTCAAAGTTGGTTACGCGCGCAATTGCATTCTGGCTCGGCGACTGATTGAAAAAGGAGTTCGCTTTGTGCAGCTCTTCAACGGAGCCTACGCCAGCGCCGGGCGACTGAACTGGGACGGGCATCAGGCTCTCAAGGAGCAATACGATATTCATGCACGTATCATGGACCAGCCGTCTGCCGCGTTGATTCGCGACCTGCGTCAGCGCGGGCTGCTGGAAGACACACTGGTGGTGTGGTGTACGGAGTTTGGGCGCATGCCGATGTTTCAAAAAGGTGCTGCCGGGCGTGACCACAATCCGAACGGCTTCACGGCGGTTTTGACCGGAGCCGGAGTGAAACGCGGTGTGAGTTACGGCGTAACGGATGAACTCGGTTTCAAGGCCGTTGAAAATGTGTCATCGGTCCATGATTTGAATGCCACGATTCTGCATCTGCTGGGAATTGACCACACGCGATTGACGTACACGCACAACGGGATTGCTCGACGACTGACGGACGTGCATGGGCATGTCATCCGGGAGATCCTGACGTAGCGAGCAATTTCGGCAACATCATTGTGCCGTCGCACGTTTCTCATTGTGACGCAGCACAAATGGGATGTCGGTTTCAACTCCAAGTCCCTCCAGGTCGCATTCGCTGTCGATATCCCCGCTGGTCTCGAACTGCCAGCAGCAGGGCTGCTTGTTCGGCTCTGGTCGCCAGCCGCCAAGATCATCATCTCCATCTCCATCCCAGTCTCCAGCCAGTGGGATGTCGAGGCTGCTCAAATAGACTCTTTCCTTTGGCTGTGCATTGTCCGTCTGCTGGATCTGCCAAAGCCGTGCGCCGATGGGGGCTGATTTTCCGTGAAAGGAGACGGCAACTTCATCGATCCCGTCGCCGTTCCAGTCACCAATGACAGGATCGCTGCCGGGAGATCCGAAGACAAAACGATGGGAGTACGTTTCGTTATGCTGCGTGTCGAATGTCCAGACCATGCCCTCGCCCGGCACCTGAGAAGACACGTAGCCGATTTCGGATGTGCCGTCGCCATCCAGATCGGCAGCAACCGGTATCCATTTTTCCGATTCCAGACGAATCTCAGTCTTCAGCAGGGGAGATTGTGACGGATCTCCTCGAAGCTGAAACTGAACAACAATTCCGCCGTCGCCTGTTCTGCGCCACACGGCGATGTCACAAATCCCGTCACCATTCCAGTCGCCCGTCAGCGGCTGATCGCCAACGGTCCCGAATGCGATGGTTTCGTCAATCACCGTGTCGCGGTTGTCGACAATCATCCATATCCCGTTGCGGAAAACTCCGATCGGGCTGAAAGCCTTTGAATCGGAGACTTCGGCACGGATGGTAAAACTGAACTCCGCTGGCGGATCCTGCTTTGTCTTCAGCATGATCTTTCCTTCCGCCAATCCGATTCTGGAAGTGTCAAGCACGACTCGGAATGACTGATCCATCTGGTGCGGCACGAGTGTTCCTTTGAAGGGAGCAGTGAGCGCGAATGGGCCAGTGATCTCATTCACTTCAGCTTGCACTTGCCGGTCACCGATGTTTCGCATGAACAACCGTGTCCCCGGTTGGGAACCAACAGGAACCCTGCCCAGATTCACTGCGTTGGACACACTCCCAAACCGCCCGATTTTAAACATGTCGAGCAATGGCCCCTCAAGGCAGCCATGGAGACGGATTACCGGGGAATCCGACTCAGCGATGCCCTCCCAGCGGAAACGCAGGTCGTGCGTGTGTTCCCCGACCCGACCAATTGGAATGCGAATTCTGAAATCGACGACGCCATTTGGTGGAATGAGAAGAGCAGGCGCTGCGTCGATCTCAAACGATCCGTTCATCCATGGCAGTTGAGACATCTGCAGTGGCTGATCAGACGTGTTCTTCAGACGAAAAATCCGACTTGGTGGGTTGCGTGCATCCCACGTTCCGAATCGCACAACCTGCTGTTCCAGCAATGGAGTGAATTCTGAATCAGCAAATGCTTCCGTTTGCTGCGTGCAGGCAGGAGGCCCCAACTGAATCTCGACACGATGCAGGATGTCCTCTGGTCCTTTGCTCTGAATCGGCCGCCGCAGGATCGTGCGAGCCACTCGGAATCCGATCTTTTCGGAGGTTTCGCTGGATGGATAGTGAAAGCGGGCCGCTGATCGCATTGCCGCCAGAGGTGTCCACGCTGAACCGCCTCGAATTCTCCGCCGGCCTTTTTCGTCTTCCGGGTGATTAGGGTCGGAGTGTATCCATTCTGACACATTGCCAAGCATGTCAAACAATCCGAAGGAATTTGGCTTGAGGCTCGCTACGGGCAGCGGGGAATTTCGTGCGATGCCCGAGACAAAGTAGCGGTCGATCCATGTCAGATCCTCCCCGATCGGAAGACTGGTCCTCGTTCCGGCCCGGCAGGCAATTTCCCATTCGTCATCGGTGGGCAGCCGATAGCCACTGAGACTCACGGCATCCGGCTTCTGACGCCATCGGGTGCTTCCGCCTGACTCGATCGAAAAATAGCACAAGTCGTCTTCGTTCAGGCCTTCCAGCAGACTCAGCCGATTGCAGAACTCCGCAGCCTGCGCCCAAAGCACGTCATTGACCGGCAGATCAGGATCTTCGGGTGGTGAACTCTGCCAATAGTTTTCGCGGCTGCGCCAGAATTGGTAGCGGGTGACTTCGGTGGAACCAATGGCAAACGTGTAGGAAATGTTCACCGTATGAAGATCTTCAATCTGTGGCTCAGACGTGAATCGGCCTGGTTCATCAGCGGGCGATCCAAGCTGCTCCGTCCGGGGACCGGGGATGACGACCATCGCTGAGACGCGAAGTGGTTGATACCAGCCGCCGTCAAATGGCATCAGCTTCTGTTCGACAATCGGCCTGAGCTCCAGAATCCTGTCCTGATGTCCCCATCGTCTCAGCAGGAACTCAACGCCTGCATGAACTTCCGGATTGGGATCATTCACATACCAGTGGAGCAGCGTTTCGACCAGGTCCAGCGACGTCGATCCTGCCGTGTCAGTGTCTCTCAGTGTGTTGACGGCGTTCAACACTGCGGCTTGGTCAAATTCACTGATCGCCAGCAATACGCCCGCACGCACGGAGGGCCTCTCCTCTTTCAGCAGTTGCCGAACCAGTGTTTCAGGGGGAATGCTCGCGACCGCCCGATGAATGGCAGTTGTTCGGAGATCCGGCTCAGCGTCGGAGGAAAAAATATGCCACGGCAATTCCGTGACTGTCCCAGATGTTCCTGCCACTCGGCTGGTGGCGATTGCGTTCAACTCTGCCATGGCAATCTGCGAACTGATTGAAGTCGATGCGCCCGCAGTTGACAAACCCTCCGAAGCTGCGGCGGCGTTGATCACTGGCAGTGGAGTGATCGCCAGTGCGTCAAGGGTTGATGTAGCGTCCGCCACGTTTGCTGAACGGTCGGCCCGCGACAGAATCCAGGGGATTCCGATCAAGACGGTTCCGATCAGCAGTGCGGCGAAACCGATTGCAAGCGTTGCCTTCCGAGTCTGATTCGTCGGGGCAACAGTCGCCGACGCAACAATCACAGTGTCCTGACTCACTGTCAGACTTCCATTGTCTGCATACAGGAGCATTGTGTCATCAACGGTTTCCGGTCGTCCTGCGGCGATGTTTCCTTTGCCCTTGCCGCATTCCATGATCAGGACCTGCAGTCCCTGATTGCGGGCGTACGGCTCCAGAGCTACGGCCACTTCTGCAGCACTGGCAGGTCGCAGACTCGGATCACGATTCAACATTGCGGTGACAAATTCGGCAAGTTCTTCCGGAATGTCCGCTCGATACCTGAGCGGCGACGGCGCTGGCTCGTTCGCCAGGACGGACAGCTTCTGCATCAATGTCTGCTGCCGATCGCCGAGAGGGCTGCGACCTGTCAATAACGCAAACAATGTCGCTCCAAGGCCGTAGATATCAGTTCGAAAATCGACCTCATGCGTGTTGTCCGCCTGTTCTGGCGACATGTAGTCGACCGTTCCCATCAGCTGGGATGCGGACGAAAGGTCGTCGTCCACAGGCGAATGACTGGGATTCAACAGTGCCAGTCCAAGGTCCAGAATTTTGACTTGACCTTCCTTTGACAGCATCAGATTGCCGGGCTTTACATCCCTGTGCACCATCCCGGCCTGGTGGATCTGAGACAGTCCCACAGCCGCCATCCGGATCATCAAGCACGCGTGCGCTACAGAAAGGGGCCCGAGTTGCTTCAGCATAGCCGACAGATCGACGCCATCCACAAACTCCATCACCAGAAAATGCACACCATCCACTTCGTCGGCGTCGAAGGCTCGGACCACGTTCGGATGATCGATTGTCCCGGCCGCCCACATTTCGCGATGGAACCGTACCTGCATGCGCGGGTCATGCACCCGTGCCGCTGAGAGCAGTTTCAGGGCGACAGTTTTGTTGAGCTTCTCCTGGCGAGCCCGATAAACCAGCCCCATTCCGCCCTCACCGACGACTTCGAGCAATGTGTACTTCCCGAGTTGCTGGCCTGGCTGCGGAACAGGGTGTGATGTTGGACTGAGTCGGACATGACGAATTCCCGATCTGACGAAGGAATCGGCAATGGACATCCGAGCAAGATTTGCCACGGCACTCAGGAACGGCTCTTCTTTCAGCAGATTCAAATCTGGAGGAGCCTGCCTGTTCTTGAGCATCCCGGTGAAAGAGTCCGTTTGCGATTCGAGCAGCTGGATTGTCTCGGTGCAAACCGGACACGCGTCCAGGTGCTTCTGCAGACCCGGCACGGATTCCTCGCGCAGCGTACCCAAAGTGTACTTGCTGAGTTCTTCGCTGGATGGGCATTCGCGGGTGATCATTGTTCCCTGCTCAGAAAGTTCAATCCATTGGCAAAGCACGTCCACTCATTCTGATTAACGTCCGACCGTCATTCGTTTTCGAAGGCGAGCGGTGGGTGTCAGCCCA
>JANOUN010000701.1:0-3774 GCA_031416875.1 Planctomycetota bacterium
TGTTGCGACGAACAAGTGATTGCGGAACTCGGCTGCACGCCCGGTCAATACGCTCGCAGCCTGTTATCCGTCATTGAGTGCAAACACCAACTGCAGCCGATCCCCGTCTTCCCCGGCATGAAGCCCGTGGAAATCACAACCCAACGTATGGAGAGAATCATGTCGCTCAGAAATGGACTCAAAAAGCGAACCCCGCTCTGGTGCTGGCTGGTGATTTTGGCGCTGGCGTTCGTTGTGCTGCCGGGTGCTGTTGCAGAGCCATCGCTGGATGAACCAAATCCATCGGCAGGTTCCATTTCGAAAATCCTTTCAGAACCCAACGCGAGAACGACAGTACGTGATGCCCCGAGCGTTGACAGTGGGGATTCATCGAGTGTCGCATTCAATAGTGCAGCACCTCCCTCAGTTACTGATCTTCCGATTCGCCTTGACCGCGAGACTGCCACGGCAAAAGAGTTCTTGCGTGGTTCAGACCTGCAAGAACGGTTAGAAGAAAAGGTCAGCGGAAAGTTCGTCGGAGAAAGACTTTCAAAGATCCTGGCCGGCTTCAAGGATCGCTACAACATCCAGTTCTTGTTCGCCGATGACGTCTGCAAAGGTCCGACGCGGCAGATCGACACCCTTGTGTTGGTGGACGTTCAGAATGAACCACTCAAGTCTGCTCTTACGAAGCTGCTTCGTCCGCTGGGACTGACTTTCGAAGTCCGCGAGAGCGCAGTGATTGTCAAAGGGTTTAAAACTTCAGATTTTGCCCTCGAAACTATGAAAGGACTTCTCAGCATCCGTCACGACCAGCGTGTTGCGGAATCTGTCAGTATGGCACCACCGATTCGGTCTTTCGCCCAAAAACACGAGTCACGCCTGCAAGTCGCTCGTCAGCGTGCTCTTGAAGCCACATTGCGAAAGAAAGTTTCGCTGAATTTTGAAAATACCGGTCTGATGGAAGTGCTGCGGTCACTCGCGAAAGACCACGGTATCAACATTGCCAGCCGAGGCTTCAATGAATCAACAACGGTTACGTTTCAGTGTCAGGACGAACCGCTTGGAGAGGCCATCAAAACCATCCTAGAGCCATTTGGTCTGTGCATGCGGCCTGCCAATGAAACGATCCTGATCGAGTTTGCCGATCCAGAGCATGCGATGGAGAAATTTCGCTCACTTCCTGGCCCGCCATCGTTCGCGGTGTTTGGGATCTTAAAGAACACCGGCTGGCAGTTACTCGAAAAGGAAATTCGGCTGCTGGATGCCATCACGCTCGCTGGCGGCGTTGTTGACCCGGAAGGCGTCGCCATCGAGATCACCAATCCGGAGATCATGTCAGGCAAAGCCATTCCGGTGTCGATGTCACTGCGGGTTCTGCAGATCGACGAATCTGGAAAGCTGAATCGAATCGTCAAAGACGGCGACATGATCAGCGTGACTCGGAATGGATCTTTCGATGCTCTGCCGGTGCAGGCGTCGGATGGTGTTGTGATGAGCGGCAATGGAGTGACTAACAACTCCGGACTGACAGGCACGCTGCGATCCGACGATCCGGCTGGCCAGATAGAGAAAAACAAGCATTGGTCATCACCCCCTGCAAAAGAATCCTCCACATCAATGCCTCTCTTCGTCTCAATTTACCCTGTTGCTGATCTGGTGGTGCTTCAACAGCCTGTCATCGCAGCTGTGAGTCAGTCGTCGGAAAATGAAAATCAAGCCACGCGAGCTAGCGCTGCTGCCTCAGCGCAGGCAGTGGCACCAGAAAAAACGTCAGACAAATCTGAGCCCATGCCACATTCGGAGACACAAAAGCCTGCACCGGCGACGAATTACAAGGCGGATTTCGCACCACTGACCGAGTTAATCAAGGCGACAGTGCAACCGGATTCCTGGGATGCACACGGAAAGATTGCAGTGGACGAGAAATCGTTGTCATTGATTATTGCACAGACCCAAGCCGCCCACGATGAAATCCTCGAACTCCTGTCGCAACTGCGAAATGCTCAGGATCAGAATGTCCGAATCCCGTGCCTGGTCGTGCACTTGACGAAAGAATCACAGACGAAGTGGCTGGAAGAGCAATGTTCACTGCATTCGCTGGAGCACGGCTCTCGCTGGGCGTTGTTGCCGCAGCAGCGATGCGAGTCATTCACTCAGGCATTGCTGGAACAGAAACCAGAAGTTCTTTCGCGGCCTGTCGTGAGGACGATTTCCGGTCAGACCCCCACGATTACAGTTGGCCAGACGGCGGTGGGTGTGGTGCCAGCGATCGGCATTCGTCTGGAAGTGACGCCCCACCTGTTACCCGACAGCAAAGTCATTCGGTTGCAGCACTCGTTCTCAATCGGCGAGTTCGCGAACGAAATGCCTCAGCCAGTCGAATCCCTTGTTGGTTCCGGGCAGACGTTGCTGCTGCTCATCAATGATCCTGAGGACAAAGAAAAACCCGACGCAGTGAGTTCTCAATATCTGCTCATGATGACGCCGGAGCACATACCACAAAAGGACGAGGCTCCGCTCAATGCACCGGCGAAATAGCAGGCGCGGCAAGGTTTTCGCTGTGCTGTGTGAATCCGGGTTCCGGTTGCTTCGTGAGCGGATTGGCACCAGCGGTCTGTTGATTTAGTGATTTTTGGGGCTCATGATCATACCAACCCGAAGCGCCAGCGAGGAATTCAGCCGTTTCTGCCTCGCTGGCGCTTCGGGTTGGTATTAAATCAACACCCCGCTAGCCACCGGTGAGTGTTCGTCAAGATCCGGTGGATTTACCGGCGGCTAGCGCCCTGCCGTTCACGGAGAACGGACAATGTCCAGCTCACATCGGCCTCAGCGCGGCAGGGACGCCTTGCCAAGCTTGCGCGTAGCTGTCTTCGAGGGGGACTTCGATGTAGCGGTCGTGTTCCAGAAACAAGGGCATCGGGATGAGATCGCAGCCCACCGCGGTGGGCTCGATAAACGCTTCAGGGCATTCGGGACGTGCGAAATAGCTGGCGAGCGTGAGCGATAACTCCGGGCGAAACTCGGTGGTGGTGCTGCCCAGTGCCAGCCAGAGTTCATTGTGAAGGCCCTGTGTGTCCAGTTTGCCGGGCGGCAGTAGGTCGATCAGGAGTACATGAATGCCGTGGCGAATTGCCTGGACGGTCTTTTCGATGAAGCTATGCAGGCGATGGCGGTTGTCTTTGTTGCCGGGTGAAACGATTTCCATAATCGCAATGACGCGGTGTTCAGACTTCGTCCTCACAATGATCCGCCGCGCGCGTTCGGAAACATCCGGTGGATCTTCCAGAATCAAATGCCTGGCCACTCGCGGTGGAGTTTCGATCATGCTAATTCCTGCAGCCCGCGCGGCTGTGGCCGTCATCGTGCTGGTGGTTGAATCCGTTGCATATTCCGCCTCTTCGTCTTCTCCAACGGTCAACGTCACCACATCGCCGATGCCCGATCCCATACGCTGTTCAGCCATCGCGTAGTAGTCGGTCGGAAGCAGGCGATTGAGCTGCTCGCTCAGATGCGCAATCCACAAAGTGTGAAAGTGATGAAAAGTTCCATGAGCAACTTTCGACCAGTCGTGAACGGGCATGGGCGGGATTCCTCCAGAGAACAGCGTGCGACGCATGTCGCGTGACACCAACCGTGCCGAGTGAATCTACAGGAGATCCATGTGCCGTCGTGGCCGCATCCGGCTAGCGCTCAGCCAGGATTCCAACCTGCAGCGATTGAAGAAAACTCTATGTTTTTCCAGCGGCAATGACAAGCTGGAAGCTTATCCCACGATTGAATCAACAGACCGCA
>JANOUN010000702.1:0-7417 GCA_031416875.1 Planctomycetota bacterium
CGACACTGCAATAAACTGTCCATATCCCGTACTCCACCTGCGGCCTTGACCTGCACGTTCGGACTGGAATGTTTCCGCATCAGTCGCAGATCGTCCATGGTTGCTCCACCAGTCCCGTAACCGGTGGATGTTTTGATCCAGTCGGCCTTGAGTTCGCTGCAGATCTCGCAGAGGCGGATCTTGTGCTGGTCCTCCAGGTAGCAGTTTTCGAAAATGACTTTAACTTTCTGGCCCGCAGCATGCGTCACATCAATGACCGCCGTGATGTCCTCGCGCACATAGTCCCAGTCGCCACTGAGGACTCGGCTGATATTGCAGACCATATCCAGTTCCTCTCCGCCGTCCGCCAATGCCTGCCGTGCTTCGGCAACTTTGATGACTGTCGTATGACCACCATGAGGAAACCCGATCACGGTACTTGCTTTTACGCCGGATCCTTTCAGGATCTGAGCACATCGCTTCAGATAGTGCGGCTGAATACACACACTGCCTGCCTTGAAAACTACGGCCATGCGGCAACCGCTTTCAAAGTCCGCAAACGTTAACGTGGGCTTCAGCAACGAATGATCGATCATTCGTGAGATATCTTCGTAGGTGTAGTTCATATGTTCAGACTCGTGATGTTGAATTCGAATGGATCGATGCTCAGGATTATGCCAGATCACGGAATCCTTGTCACATATCACGGACGTCCGAAAATCCAGAACTCCGGCAACGCCTGAATTTTCGGCAGCGACGGATTGAGCGGTTTAACAGACCCAGGCCGGAACCACGGCAATTTGTGCGCTTTCGCCGCATGTTTGCCTGAAGACCGCCGTTTTTAAATTGCTTTCGGCAGAACACTCGCAGAAATCGCCGAAACTAGCTTTGCATGGAGTCTAAACGGAATGCGTGCATTTGCGCTGCTCAACAGCAGCCTGTGACGCAGTTGCAGGAGGGATGTCGGATGCGACTTGAACGGAATTCACTCATTGCCATTACGCTGCTTTTCATGGCAGGCTGCTCGGCCAATCGTCAGGCACGACAGTCAGACAATGTATCGGATTCGACGGATCCGGTCCCGCTGCCGATGCGTCATGCGGATGAATATGATTCCGGTGCCCGGGATCATGAATACGAATACGAGCCCGCACTCCCAGGCAGTGACAGGCAGAGTCCTTCGCGAACACCAGTCCCCATGGGCGAACCTGTTCCGGCCCCGCCAGCGATTGGAGTTTCTCGCGTCAAGAGTGTGAGTTGGCTGCGCGGTGCAGGCAGCAGGTCCAGGAGCAACAAGTGCGGCGACAACGCCTGTGGAAACGGTTGCAGCGCTGGGCAGCAGTCACACTTGCCAGCCGATTACTTTACCGAAGGCTGCATCACATCGCCTCGGTCAGCGACGATACCACGCAGTCGATGTCGCGAAAAAACAAATTCTGCTGAAGTGACGCAGGGCTGGAATCTGCGTGCAAGAACACATCGCCCGAAACGAGTCCAAACTTCACACAATTGCGGTGAGGGATGGGCCCGTGACCCCGGCTTCATTGTGCCGGAAGGCTGTAATTCGTCTGTTACGGGAAGAAAGTCAAATCACCTTTCACCTCCCGCGGTGAAACAGTATATCGGTGGAGTGCCAGTCGCTCCGGGCACAGCCCCTCATGGAAAACACGGTGGCAGTCTGGCGGATCCACTCAAGGAACACGGCTGGGATGATCAAGGTGGTACTGACGATCGTCGGTCCTCTCCCGACGAAATGCTGGATCTGCCTTCAACGCCGGAGACACCAGTCGACGAACACGCCCCGCAAAATACTCCAGCTGTCCCGGTCACGGAGCCAATGCCTGTGCTGCCCATGCCAGAAACGGCACCGAGACTGTTACCGGCACCGGCAGTTCAAAATTCTGCGCCCTCCGCTGCTCTGCCACAGCAAATCAACAGGGACAGCGTGAAACGAACTATGCAACCACCGCTGTGGCCTCGTCTGGGAGCAGCCGCGGCAATTTCCGACAACACCCCGGTCGCTAGTCCCGTCCAGGCTGATGATTCATCACTTCCCGCAATTCAGCCAGGTCGCAGGATCTGAGTTTTTGAACTCCATCAAGAGCCGGGAGTTGTGCCAGTTCGTACTGAAATCCACCTGAAAGAATCGGGAAGCGGCACCATGTTTTCGGGTCCAGATTCTTGTCATCAACATGAAACGATGGAGCGTAACGTTCGCGTTTCCACTGGTTTCGGGACCACAGCGTAAAGAAGCGACGAACCCACATCGTCAGTTGACCAGCGCTGTATTCCGGATGTTCCCGTTTCAGTGTCTCCATAATTTCTGCGGGACTGAGTTTGTCGCGAATCGCCAGCCGCTCGATGTGATCCAACAGCGGATAAGGCATCAAGTCACCTTCGTCCGTCTGTTCGTATTCACACGGTCGCAGCTCGGCGGTCGGTTGCTGTGCATTGACAAGATGCAGTGTGGAGAACGGCTTGACGCCTGCTGAGCCTTTGACCTCGACGATCCGCAGCCATTCGCGCAGAAATGCTTTGTCGATTCCTGCGATGGGACTGAGTCCTCCGGATGTGTCACCGTCCATCGTGGCGTAACCCACGGCGGCTTCGGATCGGTTACTGGTCGAAAGCAGCAGTGCGTTGCGGAGATTGGTCAGCATCCACACGGAGGGAGATCGAGTTCTCGCCTGAATATTCTGGAGCGCGATATCGTCCCGCTGCCATGTGAGTTTACGGTCGATCGCCTGTTCAATCGCAGTCGTATAATGCTCGACAATTTCATCGACGCTGATTTCAAAGTAATTTCCGCCAACACCGCGTGTGACTTTTTCTGCTGCGTTGCGAGTCACTTCCGAACTGTTCCGCGTGCTCTGATACATCCCGGCAAACAGCACATGCATGAGTGCATCGACGGTGGACGCTTCCGACAGTGTCGGGATGTAACTCAGCCGAGCCTTAAACTCGTCCAGGCCCAGATCGTAAACTCCGCGTTCGACCATGCTTCGAATCAGAACGGCACACGCGGAAGAATCTGCTCCGCCGCTCATACTGACCACGAAACCCCAGGCGCGACTTTTTCGCAGATAGTCGAACAATGCCAATGCGATCGCCTGGGTGAATTCATCAGCTTTGGATTCCGTCTGCAACTCACGAGGGGATTCCAGTGGACTGCTGACGGGAATAAATCTTCCCGGGATCGGAATGATGCGATCAAAAACATCTTCGGTGACATGAGCCACCATCGAATGGATCCCTGCGCGCCGGGTGCGAGTCAGTTCCACATCCACATCGGCTGCCACAACATCCATTTCGTGGAAGCGAAATCGCGGACCAGCAGCAATCATGTCGCCGCCCGAAGCAATCAGCGCACCGCCGTCATAAACTGCTCGACCGGCTTCGTTGCCGATCAGGTTGGCGTAGACGTAGCTGACCCCGAACGAACGTGATCCTTCAAGAACGAAGCGTTTACGAATTTCATGCTTTCCGAACGCAAAATGGCTGGCGCTCGGATTGAGAATAATATCCACGCCATATTCGGCCATTCTGTTGCCGGGTCGCCCGGCGACCCAGGCATCTTCGCAAATTTCAAAACCGATCCGCACACCGTCGCAGTCGAACAGCAGATCACCGATCGGCCATGAATGACCATCCGCATGGAATTCACTGCTTGTGTCTGCCGGCCATGGGCGAAACCAGCGAGGTTCGTAGTGCAACCCATCACCTGCCAGATGCTGCTTCGCGACGAATCCAACGATACGACCGTGGGACATGACACAGGCGGTGTTGTACACGCCGTTTGTCATAAACAGCGGTAATCCAACAGATACAAGCATGCCGTCCGTCTCGGGAACGATCTTCTGCAGCATTTCCCAGGACGTGCGCCAGACATGCGGGGCCAGAAACATGTCTTCACAGCCATAGCCCGTAATGCACAGTTCCGGCAGACACAGAATATGGACGTCCTTCTGCCGAGCGAGCTGAATCGCATCCAGAATGCGGTTTGTATTACCTTCCCAGTCGAGCGGCGTCTGATTCAAAATCGCCGCGCCCAGTCGAAGCCGTTTCATGTTCAGATCTCATTCGTCGCTGCGGTATCGTTCCTGTCTGTCACACACTGTAGGTGATGCTTGAGTCGGTTGCGACATTGATCGCAAATGTCGATCATGAATATCGAACCTGTGGCAGGGCACCAATTTCAGTCGCCTATTTGCCGGCGAGGCAGCGGTAGGCAGCGAGTGCCCTGGTGCGGGCCTGTTCTGTGCGAAAACCAAGCGAATCATGAGTAAACAGCGTGTCGTTCGAAGTGCGGGCTATTGAGCCGATATCAGCGGGCCGGATATCCCGCAGGTAGGCAGCAACAACAAGAGCCACGTCACGGGTCTGGACTTTGTAGTTTGTGTCCACCGGTGGCTCGCCGGGGGCTTGTTCTTTCACGACTTGATCGCGCTGAGGCCAGAGGATCGTGTCATTGTCAAACAAAGTTTCAATCAGCGGCAGATCTTCGGTGCTTTTCAGCTTTGCCAGACAAAGCAGCGACCAAATCATGTCGAATCGAGTCGACTTGCTTTCAATGATGCGGAGGGCGACGGTCCGACCGGACTTCAGATCGTGCTGCATTGAAAACAGCAACGGGCGATCCGCGGCAATTCCAGTGCGTACGATCCATGCCTCCGCGATCGCGCGAAGTGTTTTCGCATGAACGCCGTCTGTGATGAGTTCGCTGAAATGAGGAACATTCAGTGCACTCGAGATATTTGTCGATGTGGCACGAATGAGTCGCGTTTGTGATTCGCATCCAAGCAGCATAACGGCTGACACGGAAGCTACCGGAAACTCTTCTTCCCGGCATTCTCTGCATTCTTTGGCCAATTCAGCAGTGCGGCCTTCCAGTAAGGCGGGCAATTCACTCGGGGCGAACAGCCGAGTGGCAAAAAGTCGCGGCTCCGCGGCAAGGATCTCACCGAAAATCTGCAGTGATTCGTCATCGTGGCCTGATATTTTTTCGAAGCGATCCCATTGGGGAAGACGCTGAGCAATTTCAATCGAAGGCTTTTTCAGAAAAGCTTCGAGTTGATCGTCGAACAGGCGTTTGCGCAGCTGCGGAAGTATCATCCTCAGACGCGACTGCGTCTCTCCCATGGCAATTGCCGCCGTTCTTTCCAGCAATGCGACCGATTCCACGCCGACGTTCAGAAGGTCTTTGGTGGCTTGCTGCCGTTCGGAAAAACTTGGGCTCCCCAGCTTTTCGATCATGGCGTTGACCTGCAATTCGGTAGTGTCTTCAGGCACAATTCCTGAATTCTCATTCTGTGCGGGAGCTGAAGTCGCCATGAAACTGGTGACTACGATCGCGAGGAACAGATTCAGCAACAGCCCGTACATTTGCAGGTCAAACCGCGTAAAATCAGTAAAAATGCCCTGTTTCTACAGGGCTCGATGGCAAGACTGGTTCTTCCTCCAGCACCCGTGAGACGTAATTGTGGCCGTTTTCTATCGCTTCCGCACCAGCATTTCCAAGGGTTCGGCTGGAATCCGGAAACGACTTGCCACAACGGGCTGATCGGGGGAAATCGGGTGGCGGTGATGATTGTCGGTGATCATAGTAAAGATGGATTCCACAGTTGCAGTTTCGTTCTTTGCAAGTGTACGCTTGTCTCATTGCTGTCAATTATTCTGCTTTGCGAAGGAGTGATCGATGGTTCGAGAACGCTCACGTCGTGGTTTTTTGGCGGACGTAGGACGAGGAACTTTGTTGGCAACGTTGGGTCCGGCCATGTTGGCGGATCTCGGTTTGGCACCGAAGGCGTTTGCTGAAGAACTCGACAGCACGCTGCGTTTCGGAGATCTGGAATCGCTGGTGTGTGAGTTGCAGGAAACGCCTGTGGAGCGACTGCAGTCGACGCTGGCGACCAAACTGCGAGGCGGGTTACCACTCAAGACGCTGGTCGCAGCGGGAGCCCTCGCGAATGCCCGTACTTTCGGAGGCGAAGATTATATTGGCTTCCATACATTCATGGCACTCGGCCCGGCACTGAAGATGTCGGCCCTGATGCCAAAGGGTTCGGAAGCGTTGCCGGTCTTCAAAGTGCTGTACCGCAACAGTAACCGGATACAGGAATTCGGAGGTCGGGAATCTGAGACCCTGCATGCGATATCCGCCTCGGCACCGGCGAATGAGGCCAATGCAACGGCCCTGCATGCGGCGATTGTGGCGAAGGACACCAATCATGCGGAACAGATCCTTGCGGCCTTAGTCGCCAATGATCGCCGGAGCGCGCTGGATGCTTTAATTCCGGCGATCGAGGACGCTCCAGAAGTGCATCGTACAGTTTTGCCATATCGCGCTTGGGACATGCAGGAGATTGTGGGAACTGAGCATGCCCTGACCCTGCTTCGACAATCGTTGAGATACTGTGTTCGTCAGGAACCGCACCGTACTGCGGACTGGGACGAACATGGAAAAATGCTGGTGAGCCTGCTGGACGAGTTTCACCTGGACGGCAAAGCGCCGGGGACGAAGTCTGCTGAGGATGCATTCGTGCAGCATCTGAGCGAGACGTTTGCAACGGCGTCACCGATCGATGCCGCGGGAGCCGCCGCCAGCGCATTGGCAGAAGGTTATCAGCCCGCGGCGATCGGCGAAGCGATTTCACTGGCAGCCAGTTTGCTCGTGCTGAGGGATGCAGGGCGGTTGCCGCAATACGAAGACAAACTCAAGCCAGCAGGCTGCGTGCACGGCGATTCTGTCGGCGTTCACGCCAGTGACGCAGCAAACGCCTGGCGAAATCTTGCCGGAATCAGCAGTGGTCGCAATGTGTTTGCATGTCTGATGATCGGAGCATGGCAGGTGGCTCGGGATCGGAACCAGCCTGGCAATCTCCTGGCGAGTCCATTGCCAGTGAAGTATCATCTGGATCGCCTGACTGCAACGGATGCAGACGGTCTCCTGGCTCAACTGGATGAAGCGATTCAGAATAATCTTCAGGCACACGCGACTGCGATTGCCCAGCGTTATGGTGAGTTGTCACTTCCGGACGACCGGCTTTTCGCAACGATGTTGAAATATGCCGTCAGCGAAGACGGGGCTTTGCATGCCGAAAAATATTTCTACACGGTATGGGACGATTTCCACGCCACTAGACCATCCGCTCGCTGGCGACACCTGACATCGCTGGCACGCGTCACGGCCAGCGAATTTGGAAAACCAGCTGCTGGCCAGTTCGAGGCACGCGGCCTGCTGGGTGTCGGATCATGATGGACTCGAAGAGTCGAGCTAGTGCGCCTGTGAGGGCGTTTGACTGGAAGGGTGCAAGTCCCTTTATGGACAGATCTGAGTCCATTAACTGACAGTAACTGCGTTTTTGCAAGAGGTGGTGGAGAGCAACTGAAAGTGAACAATCGGTCCGCAGGATAACGAACTCGATTCGGCCTGTCGTTG
>JANOUN010000703.1:0-4148 GCA_031416875.1 Planctomycetota bacterium
CGCCCGCCTGCTTGTTCCACGCGGCCCCGGATTCCGGAAGCAATGGCAGCGACCGCTGTTGGAACCCCTGCACCAGACTGGTTCGCATCGTTCGACACAAACGCTGTCAGATCAATTCTTGTATCCGCCGCCGCTCCGGAATCCGACGTGATCAGCGACGTGATTTCCGGCCGATTCAGTGGAGTTGTCTCAATCTCAAACTGTTCCGGATCAGACAACTGGAACACATCTTCACCATCGCCCGGCATTTCGTTGAAGTGGACTTCTGTTGACAGCGGCGTAGAGTTGTCGTGCTGAGCAAACATGAACAAACTCAGGACAAGCAGTGCCACGAGATGAATGACAATACTGGTTCCGCTGCTGCCGAGCACTCTGCGCACGAGAACGCGTGCTGAGGCCGCATCAGCGCTTTCGCCTGCTGGAACGATCTGTACACACTGCCTGAGATTATCTGACGTCGTCGCCATACCGCCATTGTGCCGCACATGGTGAGCAACTCAAGCCACGTAATTATCGTTTTTCCAGATTTCCAGCCTGCCGTGCGGCAGGACGTCAGCCGATACAGTTCCACAATGCAATGTTCAGGACGCGGTTTCAATGCTGGCCACAGACAGACACAGATGAACACAGCGCGGGCTTCCCCCGCAACCCAGGAAAGAACGTGAAAGAAATTTTAACCACGGATTTCGCGGATTGCACAGATAAACACACTGTGACTCATCCGTGTGATCCGTGACATCCGTGGTCAAAAATGTGAGAGCAGCAAGATAGTTCCGCGACCAGATTTCATTGTGCCACGCGAAGATTCTGATCGTTAGTAGGACGAAACGAAGACCATCATCGAGAGCTGAGGTCGGCGCAGATCTACAAGCATCGTGGTCGAATGAAACTCTGCACACGAAACATGTCGGCAGCGGAAACATTGAGTGACGGTCGGCTTGGCGTCGGACGCTGAGATTTTTCGTGATTTTCGTGTGTTTTGTGGTTCCGATCTGTGATTCCTCTTGTGACACTTGCAAAAGAAGGCAACGGAGGAAACAGAGGAGAACAAAACCAGCCGCTTGGTTCCAATTTGACGATCTCCGTTACCTCTGCCTGTTCCTGCTCAGAAGAGGCGTTCTCAGTCGTACGGGATGCGCAACTCCAAAGTTGTCGCATTCGTGGCATTTCCCCGTTGCCAGCGGGTAAAGCGACATCGCAAACGCTGTTAAAAGTTTTGCGACGCAACAAAGTGTCAACCCTTGGTTGACACTCACTGTAAACCAGTGTCAACCAGTGCGCGTGGTATCATGGCCGTCTGTCTGGGAGGCATGGAAAATGTAGGTCATCAAATTAATGATCGCTCCCTTTTTTTGGAAATTCTTCTTTCCAGTTTTTACAGACAGTTTGGCACACCATGTGCGATGTATTTAGTGGAGTCTGAGTTGCCTTGTTGTGGCAACTTCTGGTGAGTTTTAAAGTCCTTTGATGATTGGAAATTGAAATGCAAAAATTTGCAAGTGCTGTAAAGAAGTTCGTGACCGAAGAAGATGCACCAACGATGGTTGAATACGGCCTCCTCGTTGCGTTGATTGCTTTGATCGTCGCTGTGGCCGCTGCCGTTCTCGGTACAGGAATCTCCACTATGTTCAGCAGGGCGGCAAACTCGGTGTAGATGGACGCGTGTCATCGACAGGCGATAGTCGCTAATCGCGATTGTGTGGACCTGGAAAGGGGTAACTTGTAATTCGCAAGCGCCCCTGTTTTAGAGTTGTGTTTTTTGGGTATCATTCGTGGGTTTCTTACGTAAAAGGCAGAGGAAGCAATGTTGCGAAGCCTTCGTAAAGTGGTAAAAGAGGAGGATGCTCCCACAATGATTGAATACGGGCTACTGATCGCCCTCATTGCAATCGTGGCTGCAATTGGTGTCACCTTATTCGGCAATGGTGTCAGTGCTCTCTTCCTGGTGCCTCCGCAATACTTTTAGTGGCGGCGCGTTGATTTCTTTGGAGCGCCTGATACCTCACGTGGCCAATATTAAGGAACTCCTTGTTGTATTCACTTATCCGCACTAATGATCTCTGCCCCGTTTATTAAGAACGTTCCTGCAAAGGATGCGAAGTTGTCCGTGTTATCCATCTCTGTTTCCTCAATCGTTGTGTTGATCGCGTCGCTGGTGGCGGCAACGACGGACATCTGGAAATTCAAAGTCTATAATCTATTGACTTTTCCTCTGCTGCTGTCGGGGTTGGCGTATCGCGGCTGGACAGGAGGCACTGAAGGTCTCAGAGACAGTTTGGCCGGAATGGCGCTCGGGTTTGTGCTTTTCCTGCTCCCCTACCTGTGGGGGGCGTTTGGTGCCGGCGATGTCAAGTTTATCGCGGCTGTCGGCGCATGGCTTGGCATGCAGCCCATGCTTCCGATCCTGCTGATCGGTTGCCTGGCGACAGGAGTTTATGCGCTGACATTGATGGTGATGCACGATGGCTACCGGGAAGCCTGGACCAATCTTCAGGTGGCCTTCTATCGGTTAACAATTCTGGGACGCCAACTGGGAGCTGACGACAATCTGGAACGGGTGCAAACAATAACACAGCAGCAGGAGCGCAGGAAGCGTCTGATACCATTCAGTGCGATGATCACGGTTGGAATCATCACGACAATTGTATGGAACATGTTTTCGTAAGTCTTCAATTCAGAACCGGATAAATCCAGTGAGCGTACGAGCGATAGTGACTCTTGGCCTGGCCTTGGTTTTTGGTATCTCGGCGGCTGTCTTAATTCGGCAGGCGATGTTTCCCAGGATAACGGCAGCACAGGGCAGCGTGGCGATGGTCGATGTGGTTGTCGCCAAGTCGAAGGTTGGCCGTGGCAAGCCTTTGAGCACGGAACTATTGTCGACTCAGGCAATACCGAAGGACACCGTACCGGAGGGTGTGTTTCTGGCCACTGAGCTTGAGTCGCTGACGGGACAAGTGGCACGAGTGGACCTGGAGGCGGGTGAGCAGATCTTTAAGTCGAAGGTTGCATCGCGCGTCAGCCTGAGCAGTGAGATTTCTCCAGGCATGCTGGCGTTCACAATCAGCACCCCCAGTGCGTCCAGTTCCAATGCCGGGTTGCTGCAACCCGAAGATCGGGTCAATGTCATTTTTGCTCCTTCAGGCGGACAGGCTGGGACATCGACAGCAACACTGCTCAATGGCATGCGGATCATTGCCATCAACCGCGAGTATCTGCAGCGATCGCCTGATGATACGTCGGATTTCGAACAGGTACTGTCGGTGACTCTTGAGGTGACTAAAGACCAGTCGGAACTGCTCTCCTGGTCGCAATCCCGTGGTACGCTCAGCCTTGCTCTGTTGAGTCGGGATGGCACAGATTCTGTCACAGCACAGGATTTGACAATTGCCGATCTGCAACAGAACCTGGAGGGCAGTTCACCGCCGTCGCAGACAAAACTGGACAAAGCTTCGACGGATCCGGTTGGTGTTACGTTGCTGGTCCCTGCTCGAGCTATTGCAGCTGGGGAACAGATTTCTCAGGACACCTTGATGTCCGTGGTGCGGCCAGCGGAAGAAGTTCCGGAAGGCGCTTTGCTGCAGGCTGATATGGAGGAGGTGCTTGGCAAACAACCACTTGTGGCGCTGGTCCGCGGGGAGCCCCTGTTTGAGTCACGCTTTTCGCAGCGGCGGGGCAGTCTGAGCGAATTTGTGTCGCCCGGTAAACGGGCTTATCGCATTAAGTCAGACGCAGGACGCCTGGTGGCTGAAGATCGGGTTGATGTTGTGCTGACTCCGCAGGACACTGAAGGGTATGCAGCGCTGACGTTGATGACAGCCATTCGCGTGATTGTGGTCAATGACCAGCCCGAAGGCACCAATAAACCGATGGAGGCCTACGAATCTGCCACAACAGTGGTTCTGGACGTGACTCCTCAGGAGGTCGAATTGTTGTCGTGGGCGCAGCGTCATGGTACAATCACGTTTGCGGTTGTTCCAAATCTTGAAGAGACCGACAGTCAGCCGTCAATGACCCTGTCTGAACTCAAAGACAGAGTCTTGGGAAAATCTGAAGTCCCTGCAGTGGTTCCGCCTGAGCCAGTTGTCAGTCAGGGCTCTGGTGGGGTTAAAGTGATGGTGAACGAGTTGCGCAATCGGGCTTTTGGTCAG
>JANOUN010000704.1:0-1777 GCA_031416875.1 Planctomycetota bacterium
TCGCTCCCACAGCCGCCAGCGGCAGTGATATCGGAAGGACGCGCCAAAGTGGAAATCCACGCTCGCGAAGGACGACATGATACACCAAAAAGTAGCAGCCAAAGGACGCGATGCCGGACAGGACTGATGGCAATACCATCCGCCATTCGAACGGATAATGCCGGTATCCGACCCCCATGGCCCACAGTGTCGCGATCAGCAGCGGAAGACCAATCACGATCGCATAAATCACGAGCGCTGCAGTAGTCTTTGCGCGAAAGATCTCCCCGCCCGACATGCCGCGGTGAATCAGGAACGCCCAACGATCGCGCCACAGTTCCGGAACAGTCTGCAGGCAGGCCAACACGAACGCCGTGATGCTCCCCATCACGCTGAACGTGAACGGCAGTACGTCCGCGAACAAATGCAGATTCAATCGGTTCGTGAACTCTGAGTTCATGAGCACGACAATGGTCGCGGCGGAAGCGATCAGGAGCAACAGCCCATACAATGCGTTCTCTCTGAGTTCTTTCCAGATCATGGATTTCATCGGAAACCTCGTTCAAAAAAATCTGTAATGGACAAGTCCCGTGACTCAGACTCCCCATCTGGGATTGCCGGTCTGTTCATCTTGTGCGTCATCAGGACCAGGAATTTGCGTCGAGTCTACCCCAAAAAAAATGACGTTGCACTAAACTGCAGCGTCAGTAACTTCGTTTACTCCCTAGCCACCCACGACGGCAACCGTTTCTCTTTCCGCCGCAGGAGCACCAACGGCTTTCAACAGCGATCCTGTTCCTCCACGCACCGTCAGGTAGTCGATCACCGCCTGCTGAAAACCTGCCTCCGTTTGTTCCGCACGTTTCGCGCCGATCGACGCAATGACTGCCGCAGTCGCGTCGTCCGAATTCGCTACCGTCAATTGAATCTGGTTGTCGATATACCGCGTGTGAATCAAACCGGGGATCTCCGGCAGACGGTCCGGAAACCGATCGAATGTCAGTCGCCACACAGAAACGCGACTGCAAAATTCGTCAACCGACGCCTGGACTCGCAGGACGCCCTGATCAATGATCGCCACATGATCTGCCACGCGTTCCACATCGTCCAACAGATGTGAACTGAACAGAATCGTACGGTCGCGATGTTGAGTCACCGCCAGCATTGCTTCAACCAACGCTCGACGAGCCACCGGATCAAGTCCCAGAGCCGGATCATCCAGCACCAGCAGTTCCGGTTCCGGTGCCAACGTCAGCGCCAGACACAATCCGGCTCGTTCACCACGCGACAGGCCCCCGACTTTGGATTCCGTGTTCAGTCCAAGGTGATCGACAATGCCGTCGAAGATGTTCTGGTTCCATTTCGGAAACGTGCCCGCCTGAAAAGCGGCTGCTTCGCGAAGTTTCATCCAGCGGTATGCGAAATGACTCTCGCTCAGATAACCAACCCGAGCCCGAATTTCCGGTGTCAGTTGCCGACTGTCGCAGCCCAGGACCGTGGCGTAACCACGAGTTGGCGGAACCAGCCCCAGCAACATTCGCATGGCGGTCGTCTTGCCCGATCCATTCCGACCGATCAGGGCCGTGACGCTGCCCCGCAGTACAGTGAGATTGATCTGGTTCACGGCCACATTCTGCCCGTAAACTCGCGTCAGGCCATGCGTTTGAATGACTGTGTCTGACATAAATCAGGCCTTTCTTTTCTCTTTGGGAGAACCATTCAGGTTCCTGGCCACGGCCTCCAGCAATTCTTCGTGACTGAAATCCAGCAACACAGCTTCACTGGTGAGTGCCATGAT
>JANOUN010000705.1:0-10548 GCA_031416875.1 Planctomycetota bacterium
CAACCCATTAATGAATGCGTGACAGAGCACAAGCGCTTTGTCAACGTTGAATCTTTGGTCCGGCCTACCCCAAAAAGAAGCGTTGACATCACACAAGCCCGATTTACAGAAGCCAGTCAAACCATGTCCCGCGTCGCTACATTTCGCCAATCCATTACACGCCACATTGAGCGTGAAGACGAGCCGCGTCAAAAACCGCTCGATTTCAGACTCATCACGCGGCTGATGGACGCGACGCGCCCCTATGGCAGGCAACGCTTCTGGCTGCTGGTTTCCGTGGTGATCCGGGCGGTCCAGCTGCCTGCCCTCACCTGGTTCATTGCCGCTTTGATTCGCGGACCGATCGCCAACAAGGATTCTGCGGGTGTGATCCAGGGTGCCATCGGTTTTGCTCTCTTGGCGCTTTCGACACAGTTCGTGATGCACTACCGCCAGCGACTTGCGCTGGAACTGGGTGAATCTGTTGTCACAGACCTGCGGAATCAGTTGTTTCGACACATGCAGCGCATGCCCATGCGGTGGTTTCACACGAATCGGATCGGGCGCGTCATCAGTCGCATGACTTCAGACATTGAAGACATTCGCATTGGTGTGCAGGAAGTCTTTTATGTCACACTTGTGCAGTTTATCCAGATGGGCATCGCGGCGGCAGCGATGATCTGGTACGACTGGTCGCTGTTCCTGATCGTGTTGGGGCTGGCACCCGTGATCTGGATGATCAACAGGCATTTCCACCGACGATTGAGCAACGCGCTGCGCAATATGCGGGAATCATTCAGTCGCGTCACAGCTACGCTTGTCGAATCGGTTGTGGGCATTCGTGTCACGCAGGGCTTCGTCCGTCAGCAGGAAAATGCCCGCATTTTTGAAGAACTTTCGCTGGATCATTCTCGCTATAACAGCAAGGTCCTGAAGACACATGGCAAGTTTTTGCCGCTGCTGGAACTGAACAGTCAGATCTTTATGGCGGTGCTGCTCCTGGTAGGCGGTTATCGAGTCCTCACACCCGGACACACGACCGAAATCGGTGATCTGGTCGGCTTCTTTTTTATGGCCAATCTGTTCTTTTCACCGATCTCAATTCTTGGCAACCAATACAACCAGGCGATGACGGCGATGGCCGGCGCTGAGCGACTTTACCGGCTGCTGGACACAGAGCCGGAATGGGTTGATCCGCCGGATGCATTGCAGTTGAACACAATTCGCGGCCATGTGGAATTCAGGGATGTCACGTTTGGTTACGATGCCGATCGTCCGGTGCTGCATCAGATTTCGTTCAAGGCGAAACCCGGTGACGTGATCGCGCTGGTCGGACACACCGGGAGCGGGAAATCGTCGATCATCAATCTGGTCTGTCGATTTTACCTGGCCGATGCGGGGCAGGTGCTGATCGATGGGCACGAAATCCGGCACATCGCCGGTCATTCTCTGCATCGTCGCATGGGGATCGTGCAGCAGCAGAATTTTCTGTTCAGCGGCACCGTCGCCGAAAACATCCGTTTCGCAAGACCGGAAGCCTCCGATGCCGATATCATCGACGTGCTGCGGAAACTGGATTGCGAAGATCTGCTGACCGCACTGCCGGAAGGTCTGCACACTCGGGTCGGCGAAGGAGGGGCCGCCGTGAGTTCCGGGCAACGGCAGCTCATCTGTTTTGCACGTGCCATGCTGGCGGACCCCGCCATCCTGGTGCTGGACGAAGCCACGAGCAGCATCGACAGTGCCACGGAATCGCGTCTGCAAAACGCATTGGAAGTACTGCTCCATGGCCGCACGGCGTTCGTGGTCGCTCATCGCCTCAGCACCATCCGCAACGCCGATCAGGTCATCGTGCTCGACCACGGCCGAATCGTCGAACGCGGAACACACGACGAATTGATCACCCACGACGGGATCTACGCCGGGCTGTACGAACGCTTCTCGCAGCATTAGCTGATGAGTCGCTGGAGGGCGATCGGGTAATGGTGCTTGCTCCTGGTTTGTAGTTCCGCCTTTAGGCGGAAATTCAGCCTGCCCCGGGATGCAAATCGAGCCCATTTTCTGGCTAAAGCCGGGACTGCAAGCGAATCTCCGACAGTCGAAGCAGCGACGCACCGACGTTTGACAATTGCCCTCAACCGCCTCAGAATCGCGGTCAGATCATGACACGAGCCGGAGTCCAGGACGCATCTTGAGCAGGAAGTTTTTCAATGAGCTACAATCCCTTCGAAGCACCACAGTCAGACTCCCGAGCCATCGGCGTCCTGAGTGGGACGCGGGAAGATCTGAGAAGCGTGGCCCGTTATCAGAAAGGGGTCATCGTTTGCATCCTGATCTATCTTCTCGCAATGCTTTGCCAGTTTGCGATACCGCCAGAACTGCGGATGTTTCTTGGGATCGGCGTAATGTTTGTCGGATTGACCGGTGCTGTCTTTGCCTTCTTACTGGCAATCAAGACGCACGGAACCGGGCAGGGAATTCTGCTTGGTATACTGTGCCTTGTGCCGTGTGTTGGATTGCTCGTACTGCTCATCATTAACAGCAAAGCAACGAGTGTCCTGAAGCAAAACGGAATCAAGGTGGGTCTGCTGGGCGCTGACCTGAAGTCTATCTGAAGCAAAAGTAGCCTGCTGCACGGCTCGCCTGGGAGTCTGTCCAGATACTCCAGAATTGTGAGCCGCAAGGCGCTAGCCGCGGGTATTTCGCCTGCAAGAACCGGCGGCTAGCGCCTTGCCGCTCACAAGAACATCGGTATTCAGACAAACTCCTAGAACACGCCGGCGATTGTCTGACCATGATCAAGGACCGGCAACGGCCGGCCGAACTGGTCAGGGAGGCGCAGGTCCTGCGGGATTCCAAGGGCTTCGTAGACGGTTGCAGCAATGTCGGCAGGTCCCCAGGGCTGAGTAGTTGGCCATGCCGCCTGTTCGTCGGACGCACCGATGACGTGACCCGCGTTGGTGCCTCCGCCCGCAAAGAAAATTGATCCGCACATTCCCCAATGATCGCGGCCACCCGCGGAATTGATTTTCGGAGTTCGGCCGAATTCGGTGAGGAACACCACCAGTGTTCGTTCAAGCAAACCTCGCTCCTTTAGGTCACGAATCAGAGCGGCACAGGCTCGGTCGGTGCCTGCGAGGTGATAGCCGCGGCGACACATTTCTGAGATGTGGGGAAAGTTCTGACCTGCCGCGTTGTGATTGTCCCAGAGGTTTCCGTAATCCGGATCATAGCCGTAATCCACCATCACAAACCGAGCGCCGGATTCGACCAGTCGTCGCGCCAGAAGACATCGCTGGCCGATTTTTGTCTGACCGTAGTCGGCGATCAATCCCGGCGATTCCTGCGACAAGTCGAAAGCATCTCGCACAGCCGGCGATGTCAGCAAATGCGAGGCACCTTCGTATTGTCTCTGCTGGGCGATCGACTGCATCGTCTGATCAAGTTGCCGCCGGGCATCATTGAGTTGTTGCCGCAACGAAATGCGGGAGTTCAATCGAGTGGCCGACAGTCCTTCCAGCGGCATGAGATCTTTGGGCGATAAATCCTCATGAGCCTCCGGGCTGGGGTTCGGAGATTTTTTACTGACCGAGAAGTCCGGCTGTTCAGGAACTCCACCCACACAAAACGGTGCGTAGCCGTTTCCCAGCCAGCCGCTGACAAACAAATTGTACGGCGGTGGACCAGGACGAGTGGTTCCCGGGACAGCAATATAACCTGGCAAACCGTTCCGCGGACCATTCAGGTATGAAACCACGGAACCAAGATTTGGCTCAGCATACAACTGCGCCATTGTGACTTTCTTGCCGGAAAGCGTGTACGCCTGACTCAGCAAATGATCATTGCTGTCGTGTGAAAAACTTCGGATCAGACACAATTCGTCAGCAATCCTGGCAAGCTGTGACATCGGCTCACCGAAATGAACCCCCGGCAGTGATGTCGAAATTGTCGCCAGCGTTCCGCGAATCTCTTCCGGCGCATGCGGCTTGGGGTCAAACGAATCGATGTGCGTCACTCCGCCGCCCATCCAGAGAAAAATCACGGAGTCGGCCTTGGCGTTCGGGGCCGCTTTGGCGCTTTGCGATGTCTCCGCAGCACTCGCCCATGCCGACGGCAGCAGGGACGCACCGATACTGAGTGAGCCGACGCGCAGGACGTCACGTCGCGAAAGCAACGATGCACAGGGCAGCAGGGCTGGATTCATCGGAAAGCGGCTCATCGCAGACCTCTTCAACTGGCACCAACGGATCCGGGATTATCTCCGTCGCAAGTGACGCTCGGCCCATGTGACGTCGGTGCACCGGCAGGATTGTATCGTGAACAATGCTCGCGTGGAAGAAAAAGGTCCGGTCATGCCGCTGATGAACCCATCGCCGCCAGCGGTCTGCTGATCTAATCTGAATTCTACGTGGGGTAAGCTTCCAGCTTGCCTTCGCTGCAGGAAAACTCAGGGCTTTTTGACGAACGTGACAAGCTGGAAGCTTATCCCACTTTAAATCAACAACCCGCTATCGCCCGACTGCATCTCCAATCCGTCACGGAAGTAATCTGTGGAGGTTGCGGGCGGATCGTTGCGTGTTGACGATTGCCAGTGCTTCAGGCACGCTGGCAAGGAAGCGGACGAGTTGGGATGTGGAGCAACCGAGAGCGGCGGCCGCTTTCCTGACGTCGAACTCCAGGGCGTCGATGGCGTCCAGCGCTTCGGCGATCATCACCGGGAAGTCATCGTGGTGTTCGCTGCAGGCGATCTTCTGATTTCTGCACCGAGCTTGCCACAACACGGATGGAACAACTTCCGCCTTTCCCACGGAGCGAACTCGAACTGCCAGCAGCAGTCTCAGCCGCGCGATGGCGACCTGCCTGTTCTGTTCCTGACTGCGGCGCTCGGAGGCAAATGAAATAATGCCTGTTGGCCTGTGAGTAATCTCAATGGCCGTTTCGACTTTGTTGCGATGCTGGCCACCGGGGCCGCTGTGGCGCGTCCGACGGATGTCACATTGCAGCAGCAACGCGTCGATTGACAGCGTAACCGGATGTTCTTCAAAAATGCGAAGTGGATTCTGCTCGTGATTCGGCATCGTCACATTGTGCCACGTCACGCGACGCCCTGGAATCCCATCGACGTAAACCTCGCCATTTCAATGGCATCGAGAATCTTGATCGCATGAATTGCATCGAAGCACATCAAAACCCGACGGGCTCCCTGGGCATCGGGGGTTTTGCGTTCCAGCAGCAACAGATCGCCCGACAGCATGAAGCTGCAGAAGGGAATCGATTCGCCGAAGGTGGTGACCACAAGGCCGGCTTTCGGGATACTGACGGGCCATTCAGCAAAGATTCTTCGCATGTCTTTCATGGAACTGGTCGACATGAACGTGCCTCTCCGGGAACTCAGGAAGTTGACTGTCTGTGATTTCATCTTCGACCCGCGGCGGACGGCGACTGAAGCGGCAGACAGTGGAAGCCAGGACTTCTCCCAGCTCATCAACCGTTGAGTATTGTCATCGCCCATAGAATTCGCGCAAGCCGCAGATGTGTCATATCTGAATCAGCCACAGCGCAAACCGGCGGGCGCTCCCGATTACTCCCAAAGACGGGCAAGTCCGGAACAGTTGCCGCGATAACCGGTCTGATCGCACGTGCGTGCCGAATTCACTCACATACCGACGAGACGTTTGTTCCTCTGAAAACGAAACGCGAAGGCCCGTGACCACTGCGGCCACTGCACCATTTGACTGGAAGACACTGAGTGTCACTTCGGTGATGTCGGTCAAAGCTGAACTGCTTCCGACGTCCATCGAACTGCCTGCGCTGCCGCACGCCGTGACGGAATTTGTGCAAAAGGCCGCCAATCCGGATTTCGATATCAATGTGCTTTCTGCGATCGTGGAAAAAGACGCAGCCCTGACAGTGGAACTGCTCAAGCACGTCAATTCGGCAATCTACGCGATGCGGAATCCCATTCGCTCCGTACGAGATGCGATTGTGCATATCGGCATCAATTCGGCGCGACTGCATCTGCTGGCGGTCGGCATGAAAGCGGCCAGTCGAGCCCTCAAAACGAAGCTGATCAACCAGCGCAACTTCTGGAATGAGTCACTTCAAAAGGCATTGTTTGCACGTGAGATTGCAAAACGCATGAAGCTGGATCCCGGCCTGGCATTTCTGGGCGGACTGCTGCAGGATTATCTGTTGCCGGTGCTGACCAATAAGTACGACAAGCAGTACCTGGAGTTTTTGGAAGTGCCGCTGGGGCAGGGGAAAGAACTGGCTGTCTGGGAACGTGAGACTTTTGGATTTGATCATGCATCGGCAGGGGCTCGCTTTGCGGCGGAATGGCATTTTCCGCCTGACTTATTGTGCGCCATGTTCTTTCATCATTCTCTGGAATCGACGCTTAAGGGCACGCATGCGGAGTTCTTCAAGCTGTTTCCGGTCGCACTGGCGGCGTTATTGCCTGATCAGCTTCATCAGTCTCCCGTTGGATTTCAGACGATGATCAGAGTTGCGAGGCATAGCCGGGCATTCGATCTGACAGACGTCTGCAGGACCGTCGATACAGAACAGATGATCCTGGCGGAAGGATACGAAATCCCGAATCACCTGAGTCAGCTCCTGGCACAGACGCAGCGTACGATGGAGTTGAACGAGGTTTGACGTACGATGGACATTCTTGTCCGTCGCAACGCCGTAACGCCAACGCGGAGTTCCCAATCGAACTGCGTTCCATCCCGATCCCAGGAAAGACTGTGGCCTGATTGGTGGCACTTTGACTCAATTCTGTCACGCTTCTACACTCCCCGCCCGTCCGTTGGGCAACCGTCGCAGCGGCCGTCGAGAACGACCATTGCGGGACGTTGTCAGATGTTTCATGGAAAGTCCGGTTCGAGTCAACGTCGAAGGTCGCAGACGTCTCAGATCGCTCAGGCGTATCGGACGGCCCATGAGATTCTTTCGGCGGCACTGGCGTTGGGATTATTGGTGGGAGCTGGCTATTGGCTTGACCGCAAGGTTGGCTGGGCTCCTGCATTGACAATTTGTGGTGCGTGTATTGGTTTTGTCGTTGCCGGAGTTTCTCTACGGACTCTCCTGCGACGATTGGATCAGGAATCCGCACAAAAAAAAGCACAAAAGTCGGGTAACAGGGAGAGTCAATCCGAGTGACTGAATCTTCCTTAAAGTCGGGGCTGGTGTCGGCGTTCTGGTTGACCGTTACTTTAGCAGTAGGCTGGGTCGTGTGTGTTTTACCAGCACGCATGTTACGAGGTGACTCGGGTGTCTGGTGGATGACAATCGCCGCGATATGTTGTCTCATTCCTGGATGGATCGTTGTGTTCCTGTCGATGGTTGCTATCGTTCGCAACGAATTTACGGCGATGGCGATTCAGATGCTGATTCGGCTGTTCGCAGTCGCAAGTGTGGCGCTGGTGGTTCGCAGGTTTCGTCCTGAACTGGGTTTTGTGGATTTCTTCGGATGGCTGGTTGGTTTTTACCTGCTGGCACTGGTGACGGAAGTTGTTGTGCTCAGAAAAAATGCGCTTGGAAAAAAATCCTGACTCGCAGATTGTTTTCGGGGCGTTGCGTTTTTCCTTTTCCCTTAAGATTCGTTTCTGACACATGATGTTTGCTGAACACAAGGAAGACCATTTTCATCACGTTCGGGATGCGAACGGATTTGACCTTCCGTTCGGCCTGCAGGACGAGCACGGACACGGGATGCTCGATATTGAGCTGCCGCCGGTGTTTGGACTGCAGATTACGAAGTTCATGGTGCTGCAGTTGGTGGCGGCAGTTTTTGTGCTGTTTGTATTCAGTGGGCTTGCACGCCGAATTCGATCTGGTCAGCCCGCCAAGGGGCGATTCTGGAATTTCTGGGAATCGCTTGCACTGTATATTCGCGATGAAGTAGTTCGCCCGACAATCGGTGATCATGTACACGGACATCACGAAGATCACCATGCCAATCTGCACGTTGATACTCACGGCGACCACAGTGGCGATGCGCATGTTTATGCCGGTGCGAACACCGGCCATAATTCACATCCGGCGGATAAGTATCTCCCATTCATCTGGAGTTGCTTCTTCTATGTGCTGGTCTGCAATCTGCTGGGAGCAATTCCGTGGCTTGGGTCAGCGACCGGAAATATCAATGTCACCGGAGTGCTCGCTGTATCAGCGTTTGCGGCGACTGTGATGTACGGTTTCCGCGCGATGGGACCCAGTGGTTTCTTTCGGAATATGAAGCCCGATACGGGAGTTCCCGGCGCGTTTGGCAGCGTCCTGTCGTCCGGAATTTTCACAATTGAAGTCTTTGGGTTCTTCATCAAGCACAGTGTGCTGGCTGTGCGATTGTTTGCAAACATCATGGGCGGTCACACCGTGATTGCTGTCATACTGGGATTCATTGCTGCGGCAGCACATAAAAATATTGCGATGTGGGGGCTGATCACTTTTGGAAGCGTCATCGGGCAGATCTTTATTGGCTGTCTGGAATTGTTTGTGGCGTTTCTGCAGGCATATGTATTTGCCTTCCTTGCAACGATCTTTATTGCCGGGGCGGTTAACAAACACTAGTGCTCAGTGAAGGCTTGGAAAAGGGGTCAGGAACCAATAGCCAAATGGCCCGAAGGGTGCTGCGCACTCTTGGTTCCTGACCCCGTTTCCAGGTCCGGTTGACTGAAATTCGTCCGCAGCTGGTTGCGGGCTTGACCTTTCCAATAAGCTGTTTAGTACGACAAAACTGTTCCAAGAGGAGTTTCTCGTGAGTCAATTTGTGAAGTATGCGTTTTTGGTCGTTGCAGCGTTTGTTGCACTTTCGGTTCCTGCGATGGCACAGGGTGCCGTCCAGCCATCTGCCGTATCGTTCTCCGGAGCATTCGGTGCCGGGATTATTCTGCTGGGTGCCGGACTGGGCATTGGCAAGATTGGTGCGGCAGCTGTTGAGAGCATGGCGCGTCAGCCGGAGGTCGCCGGAGACATTCGCGGTGCGATGATCGTGGCTGCCGCTTTGATTGAAGGAGCTACCTTCTTCGCTCTGATCGTCTGTATGATCTGATTGCATCGTTGTCCCTGGTATTGCTGTTCTGACGGTTTGCGAACCTGTTTTCTGTTCTTGTTTCATACGGTGTCGTCATGTTGAAACCGGCTGCTCATTCGATTCTTCAGATGCTTTGCATTCTGACCCTGACGATTGGCTCGGCGCAACCTGGGTTTGGCGACGAAGTGCACACCACGCCGGCTGTGGCCGAATCGGAAACCTCCGATGATGGGCACACCGGGACGGATCACGCAGAGAGCGGCGTGCCTATCGGCTTCAAGCTGGATCTTGCACTTTGGTCACTCGTGGTGTTTGTGCTGTTCCTTTTCGTTCTGAAGAAGTTCGCATGGACTCCGATGATCGAAGGACTCGACAAGCGCGAGGCTGGAATTCTCAAGGCAATTTCAGATGCCGAAGAAGGCCGCCGTAAGTCACACGCATTGCTGGCGGAGTATGATCAGAAACTAAAGGCGGCTGAACAGACGGTGCAGGCCATGGTGGCTGAAGCCCGCCGGGATGCGGAGCGAACGAGTCAGGATCTGAAGGCCGACGCTCAGCGAGAAGTGGAAGCGATCCGTGATCGTGCGAAGGATGACATTCGTCAGGCGAAGGATACGGCTCTGACGGAAGTGTTCACACAGATGAATTCTCAGATTCTGCGGGCAACGGAAAATGTGCTTGGGCGTGCGTTGCAGGATGTCGATCAGGAACGGCTGGTCGGTGAAGCTCTGGCAAAAATCTCGCGATGATTTTTGGCGGGTGATAATTCGTGCTGCCTGCATGAATCGCGGCAAAGTACCGGTTGCCGTTGTCGGCTGACCGATGGTCGGCCCGAGGTTATTTGATGTTTTGTGTTTTCGGGTTACCGGAGGGCTGACGCCCACCGCTCGCCAGGGTGTTCGAGGTTTGTCATGTCCGACAAGAGTTTAAAACATCGTCCTGACAGTGTGCTGGAAGACCCCGGCGCACTGGCTGTTGCCACGATGTACGCTCGGTCGTATATGACGGCAGCTGTTCAGAATGGCGTGACTGCTCCGGAAGAAGAACTCAATTCACTGGTCGATGATGTACTGGTGGCGTTTCCGGAATTCGAAAACTTGCTGCTCTCTGATACTGTGGGACGTGACGACAAGCTGGCGATTGTGGATCGCGTCATCGCTCCGAAATCGTCTGAGTTTTTTGCGAATTTTCTGCGGGTTCTGATTCAGCATGGTCGAATTGCGATGCTGCCGATGATTCAGAGTGTGCTTGGCCGACTGCAGGAAGAGGCCGCTGGAAAGCGGCGTGTTCGTGTGCGGAGTGCCCGGCCATTGTCGGATAGTTCACGAACTCAGATTTGTGATCAGTTAAGAAGTAAGCTGGGGTTTGAGCCCCTCCTGCAGGAAGCTGTCGATGCGTCGTTGATCGGCGGCATGATCCTGCAGGTTGGTGATACTGTTTATGATTCATCCCTGCGATCCCGGCTCAAAGAGCTGAAGGGTCGTCTGGTGGAGAAAGCACTCAATGAAATTCAAAGCGGACGAGATCGCTTC
>JANOUN010000706.1:0-2098 GCA_031416875.1 Planctomycetota bacterium
TTATCTGTGACATCTCTGCTCATCGGTCGCCCTGTGACTGATCTGTGTTCATCTGCGTTCATCTGCGGATGAAATGCCTGCGACTCATTTTCCTGCCCGTCATTTTCCTGCCGCCCTGTACCATATCTGGAACCACAGAGACCGCGGAGGGAATCGCGGCGGCAGGAGAAACCGGACTTAAGCGGCAGGTTTAGTTGACATGAAAGTCGAGCAACTGGTATTTGCGCAGTTTCTTGTACAGGGCTTCGCGACTGATCCCGAGTGCCTGTGCCGCATGCGTGCGGTTGTTTTCGGTCTCACGCAGTATTTGTACAATTTTTCCGACCTCACCTCGCGCACGACTGATCCCCAATGCCGTGGCCGTGGGGGCGATGCTCCTGATCCAGGAATCAGACACAGACGGTTCGGCGGCAGCGACAGGCTTCGAGGCCACCGGCCGATCGATCACACGCGAGCCGCTTGCCGTTTCGCCCGCAGGCGCTGCACCTTCCCGCTGGGATTGCCGAAGTATCGATGGCGACAAATCCGCAAGCTGCACAATGCCGCTGCTGCAGAAGGCCATAAATCGCTCCACCGTATTTCTTAGTTCACGCACATTTCCTGGCCAGTCATAAGATTCCAGAGCCAGCCAGGCGTTTTCTTCTATCCCCGGAACATCCGTCCCGTGGTCCGCAGCAACCGCATTCATCAAGTGTGCCACGAGTGGGCGGATTTCTTCAGGACGTTTTCGCAACGGAGGAACCTGCAGTTCAAAGACACTGAGGCGAAAATACAAGTCCTGCCGAAACCGACCGGCCGCGACTTCCTCGGCAAGGTTGCGATTCGTCCCGACGATGATGCGGGCATCCAGCTTTCTTTCCTGCACCACACCGATCGGTGAATAAACGCGATCGTCTGTCAGGCGGAGCAGTCGAGACTGCATTGCCAGCGACAGCGCATCAATTTCGTCAAGAAATAGCGTGCCACCTGCAGCCGCTGCACACTTTCCTTCGTAGTCCTGGGACGCCCCCGTGAATGCTCCTTTGCGATATCCGAACAACTCCCCTTCGATCAGGTTCTCAGGCACAGCGCCGCAATCGACATGCACCAGATTCCCTTGCCGCCGGAAAGAGTTGTGATGTATGAATCGAGCCAGATGCGTCTTGCCGGTACCCGTCTCCCCCGTGATGACAATCGTGTGCTGGCGGTCGGCTATTTGCCGGACTTGTTCCACCAGTCGAAGCATCAACGGCGATGAAAACAGGAAAGTATCCGCTGCTGCCGATCGCCTGTTTTTTTGGGCGATGTCCCTGGGTGATTTCGCCGGGATGGCAAATCCCGGCATCCAGCCAGATCGCTTTCTGAGTGTCAGTGAATCGATCAGAAACGTCAGTCGATTCTTGTCCAGAGGACGTGTCAGGCAGTCCATGAGTCCCACGCGGAGCAACTCCAGGGCGACTTGACCACCCAAGCTGTCTTCGATGACAGCCAGCACAGGTATGGAGTGCGTCGGATCGCGTTGATCTTTGACAATTTTCCGCAACAGCGTCGCGTCATCCCGCGACTGAACGTGCATCAACGCGATCCCGATATCCTGCCGGTCCAGATGGGTGATGGACTCTTCCAGGCAAGGAACGACTTCCACGTTCAGCGACGTGATGCCTTTCGCGCAATTCCGCACGGTGCTGACAAAGCTGCGATCGGAAGACACGAGCAATAAGGTTACGTTCATGTTGGCTTTCCGGTTACGCAAACGGCCTGTCCGAGTCCCTGTCGGAGCACATCCATGTGCCGGAAAATCTGTACCCCTTAATGAGTGAATGAGTGGCCGCCATTGTTTCCTGCAGCAGGATGCCATGTCAAAGAGGTCTTTCGAATAAACCAGGAAACTCAGGAAAGAATTCAGCACCCACTGTTTTGGTTCAGCGTAAGTCGTGGAAACGGTGAAAGAGAGTAGCAGAGAAGTGAAGCGGACACAGAACTGTCTGGACGTTGGTTTGGCCGGTGCTCGACTCCGCCACACACACCACCCGGCGGAGTTGCAGGTTGCCCGCGGTAGACGCAAATACAGAAGCAGGAATCATGAAAAAAGATGTGGGCGGGGACTGTAAACTTTGCG
>JANOUN010000707.1:0-1718 GCA_031416875.1 Planctomycetota bacterium
GCCCCCAGAAATCCGCTGGTTCCTTTGCGACGGCCTTCGGTGGACGTATAGAGCGACACATAATCCGGTACCCTGCTTTCGAGTCGTCCCAGTTCCCTTGCGACGACAGCGCCAAGGTCCGGGTACAGGATGCTGGGATCCTTCAGACGACCGGTTTCCATCAGGTCTGCACCACGGCCATGATCCGCGATCTTGGTATTCAGAGATCGAATGATTGCCGTATGCTGCATCCGCTGAGCCAGCTCCGGAAGCAGCTCGCTGATGTGGACTCCGGTTGCATTTGTCTGAATAGCGCGAAATGGTCCGCCGGTTTTCGCGCCGGGCTTGGGATCCCAGGTCTCGAACTGACTGGCACCGCCCGCAAGCCATAACAGGATGACTCGTTTGTCCTGCTTCCTGAGTTCACTGGCAACTTCCTCCGATCGCAGCGCATGGATCTGTCCCATGTCGGAGGCAAAACATCCGGCGACAGTGACGGCCCCCGCAGCACGGATCGCTCCATCCGACAGGAAACCCCGACGAGAGACCGCATGATGAGCCGGAATGCAGATGCCGGATGATGAAATTCGGGACATGGGAAAAGCCTTGTTCAGGGCGAACGACTGAAAAGAATTCCCCGTAGCTGAATTCGCTGGAATTCAGGGAGGCACAGGGAAGAAATTCTCTGCCGTTCAACTATTGATTAAACCGAAATTCAGGACCTGCGAGAATCGCCCAGAGGAGCTGTTTTCTTGATTCATCTCTTTTGTCGGGGAAACGAGCCAGCCAGGCTGTGGCCGAGGCAAGTTCGTCAGGTTGTGGTACACGATTCAGAACAGCCAGCCAGAGTTGTTCGACTCCCTGTGACGGATCTTCGATCTTCTTCAAGTGCCCCAGCAGCCGGTCATCGGAATCCCGCAGAAGGTCATCCTGAACTCGACCGCTGTTGCTGAAGAATAATGCCTCATCGACCGCGATCTGGAAATTCTCGCCCGGCTGTTCAAACTCACGCATCCAGCCGTTGGCCTGATTCTCAAGCTCCGTGCGTCGCTTCAACCATTCTTCGCTGTTGTCAATCGCTGGCCATTGTTCCGGGCTGCGAATCACGACATGCAGAGAGGCTCCCAGTTGCCGCGGGGTCAGAGGACGTGTCTGTGCCAATGCGAAAGTGCTCGCGGCTGGCGGCTCTGACCCTGATGTCCATTCACTCGATCGCCCGTAGGCTTCGCTTAACACAATTTCCTGAATCAATCGTCGCAGATCGTAGCCATGCGAGACCATGTCGCTGGTGAGCCATTCCAGGAGTTCCGGGTGGCTCGGCGCATTTCCACTGTGCATCTGATCCGGAGGATTGACGAGTCCCGTGCCCAGCAATCGAGCCCAGAGGCGATTGACAATGTTTCTTGCGAAAAACCGCTCCTTCGTGTCGTGTAACGCCAGTTCCACCAGCTCATCGCGCGGCCGAAATTCCGGGACAAAGGTCTCGGCTTCCGCGTCGTCGTGTTCCAGCTTACGGACACGTTCCTCAAGTTGTTTTCGTTCTTCGTCCGCCATCTGCGGAGTTCGATCAGCCACAACTTCACCTGTCAAAAACATGAACGCCGCAGTCTTGCTCTCGCCGCCGACGTTGGCAAACTTGACTTCGCCAAACGGACGTTCGGCGAGGGAGTTTGATTTTCGCGTTTGATACGTTCGCTGAAAGAACGCCTGCATCCCATAGAAATGATCCTGCTTCCAGT
>JANOUN010000708.1:0-2421 GCA_031416875.1 Planctomycetota bacterium
CCAAGCCTTGACAGAGCACTAGCGTCGGCCCATGTACTGTTTAATGATTGCGTCCGCAGCGCCTGTTGGCTTTTCGGTATCCTTGTGCGATGATCCCGAGCTGCCCTTGGCCACGTCGGATTCTTTGGCACCTGTGTCTTCGGGATTTGGAAGTACGACAGAGGGTGCTGCCGCTGCAGCAGCTTCAGGAGCCGCTTGCGGACTCTGCATGACTCCGCCCTGCATTGGATAGCCCATTTGGGGCATCATTTGGGGCATCATTTGCGGATACATTTGCCCGTAACCAGGCATCATGGGCTGCTGATACGGATAGCCGCCGTACATTCCGCCGGGGTAACCCATCTGAGGCATCATCTGCTGATACGGATACTGGCCTGGCATCATCTGTGGCACATTCAACATCGTGGTGTCGCCGATATTCGCCCCCGGAGCAGGCTGCATTTGGGGGGCCGCCGCCTGATTCTCAATCGCCGCAGGAGCAGGTGACGCCGCTGGCAATTCATAAACGGTCTTGTCTGTGAATTGAGTGTCTTCGTTCGATACAGTCGGTGACGTTACGGGCAATGATGGAAGCACAGCACTGTCAGATTCCACTGCAGTGACGCCTGGTCGGATGACAAGTTCAAATTCCAGATTACCGATGACAATTTTATCACCAGCCACCAGGACGACATCCTTCCGAATTCGCTCGCCATTGACCAGCGTGCCATTCGTACTTCCCAGGTCTCTCAAGCGCACGGAATAGTCGTCCACGCTGAAGACACAATGGTGGCGGCTGACCATTTCACTATTGGGGCGCAATTGACAATCCTGCTCGCGACCGATCAGAAACTTGCGGCGATTCAATGGAATCACCTGGCCGACGTGTTTGCCGCCGACAACTTTCAGTTCCGCAGAAACCATAAAGATGGTGCTCCGAAGGAATGAATACCTTGCCGAGAAGCACGCGAACAGAGGATCTCGGAATGTTTGACAGGTTACGTTCGCGTAAGAATACTGAATTTAACAATCCAGCGCAGGTGTGCCAGCAATAAATGCCGTCCGCTTGCAACAAATTGCGATTTTCATCGGGGGTTGATCCCTTGATCGACCCCAGTCGTTAAACTTTGCCAATGTGCTGTCAATCGGCGAGGATGCCGTGTCAGCGACGTAAAAAGTTAAAAAAACGGGGCGAAATGCGAGTTTTTCAGAAGATTGGATCTGCAGCCAGTCTGATTGCTGGCGCAGCATGTCGCCACACCTGTTTATTGTTTCGACTGTTGACTGGTCTGCCTTTGATACTGAAACGGCCATTCTTGAACATCGTCCGGCAAAATCTCCCAAAACTTGCCTCAGCAAGTTCCACTCCTTTCCGATGCAATGGCTGCGGCGAGTGATTTCTCCGCCTCTGTATAACTTCGAAAATTCATCGAATGGCTGATAGATCTGGCAATCATACCGGGCAATGATTCCCGGAAGCCGACGTTCGAAAAGCCCGGTTCAAGTTCTTCAATTCCCGGCACCTGCGGCACCACTCGCGATGTTTTCAGAATGATGCTGCCGTGCTGCAGCGTCACACCTTTACGTCGTCGCTGTGCGCTGCCAACGATCTTGTTCCCGGATGCATGCACGATATCGTTCTCGTTCTTTCGCAGGAAACACAGAAACGGTTCGGCTGCGGTGCCTGAATTGGTGACCGCCGTCCTGGAATTCATCGCATCAAACTCGCTGCGCAACTGACATGGCACGCCCGCATGGGACAGAAGCCTGATAATCGCCCGATGGACCGTTGGATAGACGGCAGACGGATTCAGTCTTGCTGGATGTGAAGCGGGCAGGACCAGTGAGTAGGTAATCTCCTGATCGTGTAATATCGCTCCGCCACCGCTCAACCGCCGGACGACCGGAAGCCCCGGGAATGGAGATTCCACTGTGTGCCCTGAGCCCTGGAAATAACCCAGCGACACGGTCGGCTCAGACCACTGATAAATGCGGACGACACTTTGATCGCGTTCTGCTGCCAGCTGGAGCAACGCAGCGTCCATCGACATGTTGAAATCGCCACTGTATGGAATTTCATCGACAATGATGTCGGCATCAGGAAGTTTCGTCGAGCCGCTGGTCATCAGGGTTACCGATCCGATAGATTCCATGGATGACAGACGACACCGAACGCCACTTTGGGACACAGCCGATCGCGGACCTCATGCAGCAACTGCAACTGAAGGTGCATGACCTTGTTGCGGCATCGACCGAGCAACTGACTCACAAAATGGTCGCGCGGGCCATCAAAGGCCGACGCCTGACCAGCAACAGCAAGGGTATCGTACAGCGGGCGATGAATCAGGCAACCGGCAACGTGTACAAGCAGGCGCAGTTGTTCAATTATTGAGCCACACATGACAACGGTTGATGATTCGGACCCCGATATCGATCTTGATC
>JANOUN010000709.1:0-6592 GCA_031416875.1 Planctomycetota bacterium
GATGACCGAGTGCACTTTGAGTTTCTGATCCTTGAGGCGGCACAGGCGGGTCTGAGTTGGGCCACGATCCTCAGGAAGCGGGAGAACTATCGGGAAGCATTCGACCAGTTTGATGCCTCAGCGATTGCCCTTTACGACACAGACAAGCAGGCGGCCCTGATGAACAATGCAGGCATCGTCCGCAATCGACTCAAGATTGCGTCCGCCATCGATAGCGCCAAAGCCTTTCTCGCCGTGCAGGACGAGTTTGGCAACTTCGATAAATATGTCTGGGGCTTCGTCAGCGGCGTTCCCATCCAGAACGCCCGCAAGTCGATGAAGGACGTTCCCGCTCGCACACCGGAGTCAGATGCCGTGAGCAAAGACTTGAAGAAGCGAGGTTTCCGGTTCGTCGGCAGCACGATCTGTTATGCCTTCATGCAGGCGGTCGGGATGGTGAATGACCATCTGGTGGACTGCTTCCGGCACGCCGAAATGCCCCTGAAATGACAGGTTGTAAGCCAGTGCTGCGATCGAACAACAGTGCCCGTCGTTTCACCGCCAAGGACTTTTGAATGAAACTTCTGATTCTTCTGTGTTTCCTGCTGATGCTCGAAAAGCCGCTATTCGCTGCTGACGCGCCCCGCCCAAACATTGTCTACGTTCTGGTGGACGATCTGGGCTGGTCGGACTGCGGCTTCATGGGATGCAAAGACATCCGCACGCCGCACATCGATGCGCTGGCCAGTCAGGGCGCGATCCAGAAATGATTTTATGTTCAGCCCGTGTGTTCACCCACGCGCGCCTGCCTGATGACCGGACGCTACGCGACACACACCGGCGTCTACACGATCGTCCGGCCAAACGCCGCGTGGGGACTGCCGCTGAATGAACGCACTCTGCCTCAGGCCCTGCGCGAAGCCGGTTTTTCCACAGCCATCTGCGGCAAATGGCATCTGGGTGAATTTCAGCCGGACTACATGCCGACGCGACGAGGGTTTGATCAGCAGTATGGTCACATGTTCGGTGCGATCGATTATTTCACTCACCAGCGTGACGGCAAACAGGACTGGTATCGCAACGATGAGCTGACTCCTGAAGAAGGCTATTCCACCCATCTGATTGCCAAAGAAGCCTGTCGCGTGATCCGCGACAAACCGGACCACAAGCCGTTGTTTCTCTACGTTCCGTTCAACGGAATTCACGCGCCGCTGCAAGTGCCTGACAATTACAAGGAACCTTACCGCGAGATTCCCGAACCTCGCCGATCGATCGCCGGAATGCTGGCCGCTGTCGATGAAGCCATCGGACGTATCAAAGACGCGCTTGATGCAAAAGGGCTGACCGACAACACGCTCATCATTTTCTCAAGTGACAACGGCGGCCCGAATCCTGGCAAAGCCACCATGAATGCACCGCTGCGCGCAGGAAAAG
The DNA here is from genome assembly GCA_031416875.1 of Planctomycetota bacterium. GTDB lineage: Bacteria > Planctomycetota > Planctomycetia > Planctomycetales > Planctomycetaceae > SXXK01. Next base: position 1,414 of record JANOUN010000709.1, read on the forward strand.
GTACGATCTACGAAGGCGGCGTGCGTGCCTGTGCGTTTGCCACATGGCCCGGTCATATTCCTGCCGGCACGGCCATCAGTGAACCGTTACATGGCGTCGATTGGTATCCCACACTGCTCAAACTGGCCGGCGCTTCGCCTGTGCAACCACTCTCCCCTGACGGCATGGATATCTGGCCGGTTCTGACCGCAGGCGCAAAGACGCCTCACGATGCCATTTTGCTGATGGGCCTTGAGCCCGGTCGCGCCGCAGTGAGGATGGGAGACTGGAAACTGCTGTGGAATCCGAGTCAGAAAGATGCCGAGGAAATGCCGGGCGACGGCGCAGAAGCTTCCTCCAAAAATATCAAACTCTATAACCTGGCCGACGACATTGGCGAAGCTCAGGACCTGGCGGCAGCGCATCCCCGGAAAGTTCAAGAACTCCGAGACCGCCTGAACATCTTCCTCCGGGACGCCGTCAGACCAGGCAACCCAGAACCGACGAATTCTCAATCAGCAACGAAGCGCGGCAGGAAGAAGGTCGCAGAATAAGCAACCACGCTGTGTTCCTGCGTGTTCCGCCATTCACTCAATGACATCCCAAGGATGTGGATTGGAATCTGCATGACTCAGGAATTTCAAAAGTGTCGAAAACCAGTTGGGTGCGATTCGTGTGTTCGTGTTCACACTTTCACTCCTGGCCTCCACTGATTACCCTGCTCATTCTGTCGCTGATGGCGCATGACGAATATTCTCACTCTCCCTTTCCGTTTCAGAGGAATCTTAGAAGTGAACAGCCTGGACCAATTGAAGCAACACACCGTCGTCGTAGCCGACACCGGCGACATCGACTCCATCGCGCAGCATAAGCCGCAGGACGCGACAACGAATCCGTCGCTGCTGTTCAAAGCCGCGCAGATGCCACAGTACAAGGGGCTGATCGATGAAGCCATCGCAGAGGCGTCTGCCCATCCGACATCGCGCGGCGGTCTGGTGGATGCGACGATCGACTGCCTGTCAGTCAACTTTGGTCGCCGAATTCTGGAGATCGTGCCCGGGCGAGTCTCCACGGAAGTCGATGCCCGTCTGAGCTTTGATATGACGGCTACGGTTGATAAAGCGTATCAGCTGACTGAGTTGTACAAGGCAGCGGGCGTTGATACCAACCGGGTGCTCATCAAAATTGCAAGTACCTGGGAAGGCATCCGGGCGGCCGAACATCTGGAACGAAACGGCATTCACTGCAATCTGACGCTGTTGTTTGGCTTCGGCCAGGCTGTGGCGTGCGCTGAGGCCGGCGTGACGCTGATCAGTCCTTTTGTCGGTCGCATTTACGACTGGTATAAGGCGGCTCGCAAAGTCGATCAGATTCCGGTGGCAGATGATCCCGGCGTCCAGTCCGTCTCGCAGATCTTCAATTACTTCAAGAAGTATGGTTACAAGACGGAAGTCATGGGGGCGAGTTTCCGTACGAAGGAACAAGTCATGGCCTTGTGCGGCAGCGATTTGTTGACCATCGCTCCCAACCTGCTGGCAGAACTGAGTGCGATCACCACCGACGTGCCGTTGAAACTCAATGCTTCTGATGCAGCTGCAATGTCGATTGAACGCATCGAGATGAATGAATCAACGTTCCGCTGGATGCTGAATGAAGATGCGATGGCGACAGAAAAACTTGCCGAAGGCATCCGTGGCTTCGCGGGCGATCTGAACAAACTGCGTGACCTGCTGCAGAAGCGATTGAAGACCTGAATTGATGCTTGCTGCACTTTTTCGACGGATCAGTCCGATCCAACCAATCTGTCGGACGTCTTGATCACGCGGCCGCCGTCGATTTCCCGCAGGCTGACGCCGTCTTCAACGTTTCGCAGCAGCACGTAGGCGATGGCGATTTCGCAGAGAAAGATGCTTAGGCGAAGCAGTTCGCCAAACGAACCCAGTGTTGACCCGAGCGATATTCCAAACTCACCTCGTAACACCGGATCGGGATTCCCGTACTTAGACGATGCCAGCGCATGCGCCTGGTCGGAAAGCCACAGGACCGCCCGATTGCAGATCGCCATCATCAGGCAACACACCGTCACATAGACCACGACTCGGACCCACCGAGACAGCACGTAGTTGATTCCGCGACTCAGCGCTTCGGGACCATCGCAACGATCGATCGCGATCGCGGCGATGGACAAAAGCCAGCCGAATCCAAGCACGAGGCAGCCGATGATATACATCAGCAGCGCCGCAGCGGTGATGCTGACGTGCGTCTTTGTGCCAGCCCAGCGCAAAATCCAAAACGCCACGCAGAGTAACCCCAGCAGCATCCCGCTCAGCAACGTGCTGATCAAGATTGATTTCCAGCTTTGCAGTGCCAGCCTGACGGACGCCGTTACTCCGCACCTCGTTCCTGTGCAGAAGCGGCAGCCAGCCGACCTGATGGCAGCGACACCGCAAAACCCAAGCATCAGCATCCACCAGCCAAGCGTCACCACGCCCAACGCAGACTGCGACGGGCTACCCTGGGCGACCCGAGTCAGCGACTCGTCGATCATGTCCAGATATTCGGGGAGTTCACAATCCGAGAGATTCACAAGGCTGCGAACTGGATCCGTCCGTTGAAGCTGGCTGAACTTTTCGCCCGCCAATTGGGTAGTGCCCCAGGCAAGTAGCATGAGCAACAGCACCGGCACGAAGATGCGCAGCGAAACCGCCATCGGAATCGCTTCCAGCAGTCGCAAAGACGGAATCGCTGTCAGCCAGTCAATCCGCGTGACTCGAACCCCGTCTTCGTTCATTCGCCCTGCATCTCCAAGTGTCGAGTCCAGCCAGGAGTCTGTCCCGATATACCAAAACCGTGAGCCGCAAGGCGCCAGCCGGTGTTGACTGAATGAGCGGATCGGCGCTTGCGGGTTGTTGATTTAAGACCAACCCGAAGCGCCAGCGAGGCAAACCTCGCTCGCGCTTCGGGTTAGTAATGAGAAGTCACCCTGAACAACCATTAAATCAACAGACTGCCAGCCGCGGTTAATTCGCCTGCAAAAACCGACGCCTAGCGCCTTGCCGCACTGCCTGGCTGTAAACCATTTCCTCAAAGGATCTTACAGCATTCCAGTCAACGTTCCATGGTATGGCGTTGAGATCCGGCATGTCGTCCGCAGTTTCCCGAATCACAACTCGGCTCTTTTCATGCGCGCATCTGAAGCACGATTGCGATATAGTGCGTTCGCAGTCGCCGCCCAATGGCCGTTGTTTGTTTCATGGTTGGCACGGCTGCGTCTTCAGGAAAACCTTGCTCGATGTCGATTTCTCCCGAACTCTTGTCCCGCATTATTGACCCGCCAAAACTGTTCAGCCCCGTGCTTTCGGAATGCATGATTCGCAGTTCTCCAGAAGACTTTCAGGTGGATGAAGTTCCGGCCTATCAGCCGACAGGAAAGGGAGAACACGGATACCTGTGGATTGAAAAGCGCGGCCTGACTTCGCCGGAATTGATTCATCGCATTGTGCGCAATCTTGGCGTGCCTGCCAAAGAGATCGGACTTGCCGGGCAAAAAGACCGCCACGCGGTGACGCGGCAGTTCGTTTCGATCCCCAAGCGATTTGCCGAACATGCTGCAAAGCTGAACGATGACAACATCAAAGTCCTGCTTGTCACAGCCCATCCGAATAAACTGAAGACCGGTCATCTGCGCGGCAACAAGTTTTGTCTGGTTCTTCGCAGCCCGTCCGGTGCATTCACAACAGAAGACGCACAGTCCGTTCACGCACGACTTCAGACGCTGGCAGCAGATGGAATTCCGAACTATTTCGGAACACAACGCTTTGGACATCATGGCAACACAATGGTCGACGGATTGAGCCTGCTGAAAGGCACACTGCCCAACGACCACTGGCCGGAAAACAAAACACGCACCATGCGACGACTGGTCTTGAGTGCCGTGCAGTCAGGAATCTTTAATCTGGTGCTGGCTCAGCGCGTCACCGACGGCACCCTGCGAACACCGATTCCTGGTGAAGTGGTCATTCGCCGAAGCGGGACGAAGCCCTACGTTTTGCCGGTCGATGCTCCAACGGTTGACATCATCCCGGCAGGCCCATTGCCCGGTCCTGAAATGCTTGTGGCGACAGGACCTGTGGCCGACATGGAGCGAGAGATCATGTCATCACTGCGTTTGAGTCCCAAAGATTTTCAGAAGTATTCGAAGCTCACATCGGGCATTCGTCGCAAAATGATCGAGTTTCCCACCGAAGCAGACGCCCGGCTGACCGACGACGGCGCGATTGTGGCCACATTTTCGGTAACATCCGGCACTTATGCGACCGTTATCCTCCGCGAAATCTTTAGTTCGGTTAAAGATTCCGGCTCCCTGGCCGAACAGACCGGAACACCGTCGGTGGACGAGGACGGGGATGAAGATTAGGAGTCTGTCTGATGATCGCTGGCTTTGTGAGCGGCAAGGCCCTAGCGGTCTGTTGATTTAATCGTTTAACCCGGATTATTCATCGGTCTTGGTGCCATGTCGAGTGTGGCTGGTTGCAGGTTGGTTTTGGTGTTGGAATTGTGGAATCGTGCAGGCAGCGCACAAAACCCCCTACCCCAGAAGCAGAATTCGGGGACAGGATGCGTCGAGTTGTCATTGCTTCAATGAGGCACGAAGCTCTCGACGGCCACGGTGGCGCGGCGCAGGTAGGGCACATTCGGCCAACTTGCAGACAAGAGAACTCGGACGCGCCAAGCACTCACGATAATCCGCGCGGCAACTTTCGTCACCAGCATGCGCCACGTCCGTGGATGTGCTTCACCGAGACTGTTGTTGCGTCGATGTCGCTCATTGTGGCGACGACGTCTTGTGTGGTCGCTGTCATCGTGGAGACGGGTGTGGATGCCCGCGTTCGAGGCCGCAGCATCGACGCTTGGTTTGTCTGAGGCGTCAGTCGATGAATCCGAAGGCGTCACCACCGCATCAGATGGTGTCATGCCGGATTCGACGACCGGCAGCGGAGTCTGCAACGTAACCAACTGACGCAGCATCACAACAAGATTGTGAGCCATGCAGTGCAGAAGGACTCGAAACATATTCGCCATGAAGCGATGATCGCTCAGCCGATCCGCACAAAGATCACACTTCAGTTCCTTGTTGCGGTTTTCACTTTCGCCACGCATCGCATAGTCGAGATACGTCGCACGCGGATTCAGTGCGGCC
>JANOUN010000710.1:0-2447 GCA_031416875.1 Planctomycetota bacterium
GGCTACGAATGTGCATCCGCAAGTGTGCGTGAACGGCTGCTCGATATTCCGGCAGCGCTGCCGGTTGTTGTCGTTGATCCGAAATCGCAGTCTGTGGAAAGCGATGCAGTCAGCATCCGAAATGTCAAATGGAATCCGGATGACACGAAACTCGTCACGTTCGAACTCCAGAAAAAATTCCTGACGTCACTTCCAACGGTGATCAGTATTGCAGGTGAAGATGCAAAGAGCGTTTCCGTTGAGGGTGTCACAATTCAGTCGAGCGACAAGATCGAGCCACTTATGCAGCGAACCTTGATGGATCTGCCGATTTAAGCATAAAGCCCGCCTGATTCCGACAGACGGGCTTCTTTGCAATTCAAAGGCTCGAAAAATGAGCGATCGATCAAATCACGCAGTGATCGCTCATTGCCCGATTTAGAACCCGAAAAACACGCGCGAACTGCCGCCTCCGATGGAAAATCCGGGGCGATAGTAATACCCGTTGTTGTAACCGTTGTGATAGCCACGGTACCCGTTAGATCGGTAATGGTCTCGATAGTCCCGAACGCGACCATAGTTGCCACCATAATAGTCGTGGTTCCGGTAACCGTACTGGCCGGAGTTGCCGTACTGTCCGAAACCGTCGTTGCGGTACCCGTGATTGTTGTAACCATAGTTGTTTTGGTAACGGTTCAGCCGTCGGCCATACGAATCCGAGCCGTAGTTGCTGAATTGATTGGGATTGGCGATTCTCAAGCCTTGCTGCCCCGTCTGAATCAGCACATCCTGAGCCATCCCGGAGGGCGGTAACGCCAGACCGCTTACAGCGGCAATGGCAATCGTAAGTAAATATTTCATGTCGAACTTTCTTTCAGTATGCTGGACCGTTACCGACGAGAATCGTCGTTCTGGCTCTTGGGAGTGATTGAAGCCTGACTCTGCATTGTGTCGAGCTTCTTAAGTTGAACTTCGGTCAATTGAGCTTCCACTTTCACGATGGTGCTGGCCTCAAGTTCCACCAACTGCTCATGACCATCGTGGATGTCTTTCCAGACTTGTGTGAGTTGACCCTGGTGCGTGCGAAACGTCTGGTTCGAACCGGGATCTTCGTTCTGACCCGGCTGAGTCAGCAGATATTCGCGAACCCGTCCGTCCGGCTGTGCGACCCCGACGCGAATCGCGACGATATTCAGATTTCCGTCAAGCCCCTGCCATCCAGTCGCCTCGTCCTTGCCGGCGTGGGCTGAATCTTGCGCCGACCGTTCGTCGCGACGATTGGTCTTTCTTTCATTAGCGTCTTCCTTTTCGTCGATCCTGGCAGCCCTGCGTTTTTCTGCATTCTGCTTAGGGCTTGATGCAGCGGCTGTTTTCTCTGCCTTGTCATCAGCCTCATTCACTGCGATTGCAGCCTTCCCGGTCTCCGGAGGATTCGCGTTGGACTCCTGATCGATATTGGCTGGCTGGGCAGCCTGATTCTCATGGGCGCTGTGGTCATGGCCTTCCAGTCGAGCGGCCGCAATCGTGGCCGCCTCCATGCTGATCGCCTGACGATGCAGATCCTGGACACGGTCCCAAAGCTGTTGCGATTTGAGATCGCTTTCGCGATAGATCGTCAGAAGCTCCTGCTTCTGCTGATCGTTCAGGTCGAGCTGCTTCAGGCATTCCGGCAGATCGACCCGCTGATTCTGCTCGGCGACCTCCTGAGCTGTTTTGGAATCCTGCTCTGCGTCACCCTGCTGACCAAGTTTGTTGGCTCGATCTGTCTGATCTGGCTGCTGTGCGTCTTTCTTCTGCGTTTCCTGCGCTGTGGCGGCGACGAGCAGAGACAGGGAAATAAATCCTGTCATCACTGGACGGATCATACTAAATTCTCCTTTTGATTTCGAAACACTGTAAAATCTCAGGTAACTGCTGACTGCGGTCATTCCCTGGATCACGACAATCCGATGGACTGCCTGGTGAGGTGCAATGCAATGGGCATACCGTCAGCGCAATTTTGCCGATCGTTATCCTGGTATGAGTCTCTCGCGTCTCATCGGCTTGTCAGAAACACGTGAGTGTGAGCGCCGCTAGATACGAAAAACGGGCGATCAAGGGCTGAAAACGCGAATACTCCGCGGTAACAAACTCTTGATGCCGTTGTGAGCAGGCGAGTTCTTTTTCGATACGGTGGATGCACTTGGGGAGGTTGCGTATGGCACGTCGCTGCAGCAATTCGTCGGGTGAACTGCCGTGCTGATCGGCCAGCGACCGCGGAGCCCCGTTGGCTCGAATGTAGCCGTCTCGCTCCGTCAAGACGAGCATTCATGGGCTTCACATGGCTGAAGTCGGCATGCTCAACCGAGCCATCGAAGATAGCACTTATCACGGGAAGACAAAAAGGGGTCAGGGTGTGCCGGGATAAACCGGTTTGGGATAGAGAATGAAAGTATCTTACGAAGAAAATTTAGCCAATTACTTCGGCC
>JANOUN010000711.1:0-3388 GCA_031416875.1 Planctomycetota bacterium
GTTTCAATTTCTGCACATCTGCCAAGCGATGTTCGACGGCGACTCTACCGGTTGGTAGAGCAAAGCCTAAAGCCCGGAGGCATCATTCTTCTCGAAGCGTACTCAAAGTCGCAACTACATCGGGACACCGGTGGCCCCAAAGACCCTGATATGCTGATGACAGTTGAGGACATCGAGAGGGAGTTTCCGAATTGTAAGGCAATTCTTTGCCAAGAAATTGAGCGAGAGGTTGTTGAAGGGGAGTTCCACACCGGCTTGGCCTCCGTTGTGCAGTTCATCGGGAAAAAGAAGAGTTGAGCAGAATGATAAGTCACTCGCCGTAGACCCGTTTACACCGCAGAAGTAGCCAGCAAAATGAAACGTCCCTTACCACGCACACCAGCGTCATGGCTCAAAGAAATCAAGCTGGCGATTGCCGATGCAGCAGAAGCTGAACCATTTGGGCGAGCCATCGGTGAACCAATCACGCTTGCCAACCTGTTCCATTTGGCTCCTCATGTGTGCCTCAAGTTTCGAGGTCGGAAGCCCACCGGAAAGGAAGCAGACCGTGTGGTGAAAACGTCTCTAACCAACTACGTTGTGAATTCCGACCCGGAAGGAATTGATCACAATCTGGAGCAACGGCCTCTCATGGCTTTCGTGCTCTGCTATGTTGCCGCACATCTGGCCCTCGACCTGCTGGACGAACAGCAGGCTGAAGAGATCCTCATCTATTGCGAAGAGAAGCTGGAAGAAGAGTGAAAAATGGACTTGAGCAAAATCTGGATTGATCAATGCGATGCTGAGGAGATTGAAGAGATGCGAAAAGACGACATCCGGCAATGCACTCGTGACCTGTTGTTGGTGGAACGTGCCAGAGAGTGGCTGTTGGAAGAAGCCCAGTAATTGCACCACGCTTGAATCGCAATAGGCCATCGAACGGAATAAACAATGCAGAAAGCACACGATCAATTACACGAAGAAACGACCTATCCACAACTCGCCGCCTTTTTGCGTTCCGGTGGAATGCTGGAAGTCGGCGAAAATCTATCGCTGGGGGCGTTCGCACGGATTCGCAAGGACAACAAGATCATCATTGTCGATACAAAGTATCGAGACTTCGCAGCGATCCTGAAGGAGATGAATTCAAAGGCGAAGGATTACTGGAATGAATCGGGACAACCTCAGACACCAGAAAACAAATGAATGACTTGGATTGACTGGTACAACAGCCTTGAAAAGCCCTCATGGACGCCTGCACCAGCGACCATCGGGATGATCTGGCAGATTCTCTACCCGATTATCCTCGTCACGTTTGGCTTCGTGTTCGTGCAGGCGATGCGGAAGAAACTGCCGTGGCACGTGGCCTTGCCGTTCGCAATCAATCTCGTCGCCAACGTGATCTTCACACCAATCCAATTCGGCCTGAGAAACCTGCCGTTGGCGGCTGCGGACATCCTGATCGTCTGGGTCACGATCATCTGGATGGCTGTGGTCGTATGGAAGTACGACAGATGGGTAAGTCTGGCCCAGATCCCGTATTTCGTGTGGGTCTCACTGGCGACAGTGTTGCAACTGTCAATCACGGTGATGAATTGGGGGAGGCCGTGATTCGTCTTGGCCTCTGCTGCATGTTTCGGGATCAACGACAAGGAATTGGCTTCGCTTTTGTGGAAATCGGAGTCGAAGCGTGCCGAAAACTGCCCTACAGCAGCATCGTGGTGCTCGGTCATCCTGATTTCTATCCACGATTTGGCTTCTCGCCAGACATTGCTTGCAGACTGAAGTGCCCGTTCGGCAGCGGTGAAGCATGGATGGCTTTGGAACTTGTGCCACAGTCGTTGAAAGGAGTCAGCGGCACGGTCGAATTTCCGCCTCCGTTTGACATGTTCAGTTGAAGGGTAATTGCACGCACCCTGCCGACGTTTTGTCCTGGCCCATCCAAATGACCAGTCGTGCAGGCCGTGCTTCAGGAGTTCCCTTTCAGCAATGGCTTCCAATTCCTGCAAATCCATACTTCCATTCCAGCCAATTCGTCAGTGCATCGTCGAAATCGTCAGCATCACCGATTCAAATTCGAAGTTCATTTATGATGAGTTACGGAGTAAACCACGCATCTTCCTGAATCGCCTTGAGACATTCATAGACTGTTTGAGCAGCGTACCGCTTGACCCACTCGCCATTGTGGCGATTGAAAGAAAGTGAAAATCTTCCAGCACCGAGATATTCCATCCTCGCAAAATTCGATTCGAACGACGGCGACAACGCATTTGGGCCGGGGCAGGTGTAGGTCGCAAAGAAATAGAAGTACTTCCTGTACCACTTCGTTCCGATGTCTGACACGTAGTTGAACTCGATGTCTGGCTTCTGCGGCACAACGTGCTTTGGCTTCAGGACATTCTCAATCAGATTTGCGGCCTTCGTTTCCAAGTCCGACTTGATTGCATCAGGAATGGATGTTTTTGAAGTCTTAGCCGGTTTGAGCATCCACGCTTTTTGCTGTTTTGCCATCACCATCACTCCTTTTGGTTGTTACCGTATCACGTTTCACTTTCCGGGCAACGTCCTGACGAACCCTGTCGCCTGATCTACCCAATGGGTCAATTGGTGATCACTGTCGATGCCATCCGGCTCCACCATCACCCAGCCCTTCATCGGCCTGCCTGTGATGTCAAACTCCCTGACGTGTTCTTCTTCTAAAGCGGCGTCATAAGCATTCTTGCCAACACGAGCGATTAGGGAATCCTTCCAGACTCCGACCAGTAAATTCCCATTCAGCAGAAAGCATACGCCCCCGAACATCTTCTTCTCTGTGATGCCACGTTGGCGAGAGACGAGATGGCGGATACGTTCGACAAGTGATTTGGAGTAAGCCATGAGTTGGTCCTCGTCCGACCTTTCATTCTCCGTCCCAAAATTATTCGTAATCCTGCTCCGGTTCAGCCCAGACTTGGGCATTCCCGTCATCATCAATCTGAACATGGATGGTATTCGCTCGGCAACAGACAGGACAGTCCTCGACGTACGTCTGACTTGAACCTTCCGTCAGGTCCAGCGGAATGATGATCTCTTCACCGCACGCATCGCAGACGTAACTGGCTTCATCCTGTGAAGTTGCTGTGGCTTTGCCGTTGCTGGAGGAATCCGATGGTGATTGTGGCTCGTCATCCAGCCTGGGATTGATAACTTCGTGGCCATGATCTTTCAGGTACGTTGGCTTGACGCCACCGGGGACGGAGTGCCAGCCGTGGAGGAAAAGGATTTTCATTCGTTATCCTCAGATTCAATCATCGGCACGATTCGTTGAGTTGTTACGCACGCTGCGATTGTTGACGTGACATTGCGGCTGGCATCCGAGCCGCCGCTGGTTCCGTAAATGGCGAGAAGCGATCTGGCACGAGTCATTGCA
>JANOUN010000712.1:0-3946 GCA_031416875.1 Planctomycetota bacterium
TCGCCTTTCGCTCCGCGAAAGTTTCGCGTGACTTTCGCAGAGCGAAAGGCGACACTCTCGTCTGCACTACAGCCAGCGCGCAAGTCTTCCTATTGTGAGTTTCGGAACGACCAGGCTGGCCGACAAGAATTCGCTGGACGCAGAACTCACGCGGCTGCGAGCGGAAGTGGCGGAAGCACGACGGGCGGCAACGGCTCAGCCGGACAGTCATGATTACTCAGAAGCGGAGCCCCGCGACTATTTCATCGACCTGCTGCTGAAAGAAGTTGGCTGGCCGCTGGATCAGACTGCTGATCGAGAATTCGAAGTGTCCGGGATGCCGAACGATCAGAACAAAGGTTTCGTTGATTGTGTCCTGCGGGGCGATGATGGCAAGTCGCTGGGACTCGTGGAGGCCAAGCGCACGAAACGCGATGCTCGGGTTGGTCAGCAACAGGCAAAGCTGTACGCGGATTGTATGGAAACGATGTTCGGACAGCGACCGGTGATCGTTTATTCCAACGGAGCCAATCATTTCATCGTGTGCCAGAAACTCAAGTGCGTACGGTCCAAGTCACCATCTACGCCTCGCCAGCGAATCAAAATGGCAAACCGGTCAGGTGTTCATACGCTTCGATATAGCGCGACGACGTACGCTGGACGACATCGGCCGGCAAGACCGGCGGAGGGCTGTTCTTGTCCCAGCCGGATTTTTCGAGCCAGTCGCGGACAAACTGCTTATCATACGATGCCTGGCTTCGGCCAGCCTCATACTGATCGGCCGGCCAGAAGCGTGAGCTGTCAGGAGTCATAACTTCGTCAAACAGGATAATGTCGTCATCCTTGATTCCAAATTCAAATTTCGTATCTGCGACGATGATCCCTTTGGTACTCGCATGCGCACATCCTTCGGAGTACACCTGCAGACTGATGTCGCGCAGCCGACTGGCGTGTTCAGCTCCAACGCCCCCGCACATCTGTTCAAAACTGATGTTCTCGTCATGGCCGGATTCAGCTTTGCTGGCTGGCGTGAAGATGGGTTCGGGCAGGCGGCTGCTTTCCTTCAATCCCGTCGGTAACTTAATTCCGCAGACTGTGCCGGACTCGCGGTATTCTTTCCATCCCGATCCGGCAAGATACCCGCGGACGACGCATTCGACTGGTACCACGGAAGTCTTCATCACGACCATACTGCGACCGGCCAGCGACTGCACATCAGTTCCAGCGGGAAGCGGCAGTGATGCCACGTCACTTGTGATCAAGTGATGACGCACCGAAAGGCGACTGAACCAGAACTGGCTGAGTCGCGTGAGGACTTCACCTTTCCTGGGGATGCCGTTCGGGAGAATATAGTCAAAAGCACTGATTCGGTCAGACGCAACGAAGAGCAGCCGATCGCCGAAATCATAAACATCCCGAACTTTTCCGTGGCGGACAGGGATACCTGGCAAAGAACTTTGCAACATCACGCCCGACATGCAGCACCAACGATTCAAGAATTTATGAACTTTGTGATCTGTCCTGAGTCTACAGTGGCCTGAGCATTTGAACAATGCACCCGACACTGCTTAGACTGCTCAGCTCACGCAAGGAATACAGCGCTGGGATTCGTCACAGAAGTGACGGTCACCACAGCGGCAGCTGCTATGCAACGCACGACGGACGTGTGCTGACGGGGAAATTCATGGGGGTCATTCAGTTTCGCGTCGAACGTCCGGACCTGCTGTCAGGTGCGTCAGAGCTGTCGTTGATCGACTTTCTGATGTATGACGGTCGGGTCATTCCCGCGCGGACTCACCTGGCAAACGGGATGCTGTATTGCGAACGTCATTTGTCGGAAAGCGGACAAATGCGATTGCTGTGGCCGCGTTTCGACAGTCGTCGACAGGTCGTGCATACCACCAGTCTGCGCGAACAGTCGACACCGTATTCGCTGGAACTGGAACTCGCGCGTGGTCAGTTGTCACGGCTGCGGAATCAATTCAATTCGTGGTCAGGTGCCGGCTTGCAGTCGTCGCGTCAACTGGCAACGCTGATTCAGGACTCACATCGGTCTTTTCGCGCTGCCGTGCTGCGTACGGAATCTCCGGAGACGGCAGTCGCGGCCGCGATCCTGTCAATCGATACTTCTTCCCGCGCCACGGATCTGCTCTGCCAGCATTATGTGGAACAGCGCATCGGATATCGTCGCAGTCGCGCCGCACGGTTGCCCGTCTTTCTGGGATGCCGTCTGAATCAGATCCCGACAGACTCGGAGGCATTCTGTCGCGCCTTCAACGCCGTGCAACTGGACACGTCGTGGAAGAATCTTGAACAAGACGATGGTGAATATCAATGGGAACAGCTGGATGAACTCGTCGCATGGGCTCAGGAACAGAAACTGTTCGTGCTGGGCGGGCCGTTGCTGGATTTGTCGGAAGACTCCCTGCCAGGCTGGCTGAAAGCGTGGACCGGTGACATGGTCAACCTGCAAAGCTTTACGGCAGACTTTGTGGAAACGGTCGTGGGACGTTATGTCGGTCGCGTCCGCCACTGGGAAGTCGTGAGCGGTGCCAATCGCGGCGGTGTGGCTTCGCTGGACGAAGAGCAGCGCATGAATCTGGTCGCCCGCGCGATCGAAGCCGCACGGCAGGTCGATGAACATACCCACATCAGTCTGCGCGTGATTCAGCCATGGGGTGAATACCTCAGCCAGACAAAAAATCGTCTGTCGCCAATACAATTTGTGGACACGCTCCGTCGCTGCGGGGTCCGATTTGCGGAAGTCAATCTGGATCTACGCGTCGGAGATTATCCGTCTCCCACGCTGAGGCGGGACAGTCTGAGTCTGTCTCATCTGATCGATCAGTGGTCGCTGCTGCAGGTTCCGATCAATATCATGCTCACCGCGCCCTCTGGACCGTCGGGGAAAAAAATGGAATTTGAGGCGACTCAGGTTCAATGGCTGGAAGAGACTGTGCGAATGTGCCTTGCCAAGGAACGAGTGGTCGGAATTTACTATTCGAACTGGAACCGGCAGGAGGCCGGACTTCCACACACCGCGCTTGTGAATCCCGATGATTCGCCGCGTGCCACTTTGGATCTGTTGCAGTCAATGTCGAATGAATATTGGGGATAAGGGAGTCTCGGTGTCTGGAAATCTCGTGACGATTGGTGACTACAAGGTTGGTGATGGACAGCCGCTGCTGTTCATCCTCGGCCCGTGCGTGATGGAATCGGAAGCCCTGGTGCTGAAGATCGCGGATCGGCTGGTCGAGCTGCGTGATCGTTTGAAACTTCAGATTGCATTCAAGTCCAGTTTCGACAAAGCCAATCGAACAAGCGTCGACAGTTATCGTGGACCGGGTCTGGAAGAAGGTCTCCGAATGCTGGACCTTGTCCGCCAGAAAACCGGACTTCCGACCACGACCGACATTCACGAAGCAGCCCAGGCAGTTCCGTGTGCGGAAGTCTGTTCCATACTTCAGATTCCGGCATTCCTGGCGCGTCAGACAGACCTGATCGTGGCCGCGGCAGATGCTGCCGTTGCACGGAATATCTGTGTGAACGTCAAGAAACCGCAGTTCGTTGCGCCGGAAGATACGATTCACGCCGTCAACAAATGCCGAGCCCGGGGATTAAAGAATGTGATGCTGTCCGAACGCGGCTCTACATTTGGCTACGGCCGCCTGGTAAATGACTTTCGTTGCGTACCAATTATGAAGTCTTTTGGCGTGCCGGTTGTCTACGATGCGACTCACAGCGTGCAGATTCTGGGTGGCGCAACGACCGGCGGTCAACGCGAGATGGTCCCGCCGCTGGCGCGAGCTGCCGTCGCTGTCGGCTGCGACGCCGTGTTCCTGGAAACTCATCCAGATCCCGACAAGGCAAAAAGCGACGGACCGAACATGGTGATCCTGGACCAGCTGGAAAAGCTGTTGATGCAATTGACCAGACTGCGTGAGACAGTATTGTCGTTTGATTGCTG
>JANOUN010000713.1:0-3951 GCA_031416875.1 Planctomycetota bacterium
GAGACGCAGAGATTACAAAAATGTTCGGTGAATCTGCTTGACTGACGTTTTGGGAATCAAAACTCAACAGCTCGACTCCCGCTCTCCCCGAGAACAGCCCATCGACCCTGAATTCGTCATCATACTGATCCAGCCTAAGTCAACCTGACTCGCAGCTTTTGTGGCTTTGGCTAAGGGCTTGTTGTTTTCGTCTGCAGAGACGGCATTTTCGCTTAAGGGCAAAGCGAAGGCGAAACGCCGCGTGGAATCGAAGCAGACTTCGGGCCGGAACATGCCGATACGTTTCGACGCGATCTGCATCCGGATCTGAGGGCAGACGACGTGCTGGCGAATCCTCCGTTCAACGATTCGGACTGGTTCCGAAAGGACGACGACGCTCGCTGGCAGTGTCGATGCTGCCGTCGGACGATTCGACAATTGCGTGGATGAAGATGGCGGAAGACCTGGTGCAATCCCTACTCAGTTCTGCGTCCTGAGGTTATGCTCTCCAAAGTGCCGTATGAGGATTTGACGGCACAAGTTTTTTTGACTGCGTTTCATTGACTGGTGAATCCCATGACCCGTAGTGCTTTGCTCAATACCGATACAGAGGACCTGAAGGAATTGCTGAGCAATGGCAAGAGCTACAGTGTTCCTCCCTATCAGCCAGACTATTCATGGAAGACAGAACATTGGGAAGATCTTTGGGAGGATCTTTTGACAGTTGAAGCCAGCGAAGAGGACCACTACATGGGAGCTGTGGTCCTTGAGACGCAGGAGCGGAAACAGTATCGGATCATCGATGGTCAACAAAGAATGGCAAGCCTGAGTATTCTCATTCTGGCTTGTGTTGAGTGTTTGTATGACCTTGCAACGGCAGGCGTGGACACTGCCAACAACAGGGAACGAGCTGCCGAGCTGGAACGCAGCTACCTCGGCACGAAAGATCCAGCTAGTCTTCGAATCACGCCGAAGCTGAAGCTCAATGCCAACGACGACGATTTCTTTCAACTGAATATTGCCCAACGGAAGCCGCCCCAGGGTGGGATACGCGGTCTGCGAGATTCTGAAAAGCTGATGTGGGACTGCTTTCAGTTTTTTAAGCGTAAAGTCGGTGACAAGTTTGCGGTTGAAAGAAAGGGAGATCAAATCGCGCGGTTCGTGAATGAGGTGGTGACTGAACGCCTTGTTTTCATCAGTGTTCGAGTGCAGGACCAGCTTAGCGCCTATACCGTCTTCGAAACACTGAATGCACGAGGTCTGGAACTGACAGAAACTGACTTGCTGAAGAATTATCTGCTGTCTCTTGCAGACCGGCTGAGCAAGTCGCAGATGGAGCCTGTTCTCAAGCAGTGGGCCCGGATTACGGCTCGTGTCGGCATTGCAAGGTTTCCTGAATTCCTTCGTCACCACTTGAACTCGCGGCGCACGTATGTTCGCCAAAAGCAGCTCTTCAAGACGATCAAGAATGATGTGAGAAAGATGGATGAAGTTTTCCAGTTGCTGGATCGCCTTGAAGAGGACGCCGCATGGTTTGAAGCACTGAATGATTATTCCAGCGAGTTTTGGCTGGACTATCAGGGAGCACGAGAGCACGTTCGAAGTCTGAATCTGTTCAGCGTTTCTCAATACACTCCGCTGGTCCTGGCAGCGAAAGACCAGTTTACGTCGCCAAACGATCTTGTTGAGATTTTGAGGTACTGTGCGGTCGTGTCTGTACGTTTCAACGACGTCAGCCGAAGAAGTACTCATCAACTTGAGGAAGTCTACAACACGGCAGCTTTACAGATTCGAAAAGGCGAAGCGAAAACACTTGCGGCTGTTCGCCAGTATCTGAATCCCATCTACATTCCGGATCATGAATTCGAAGAGGCTTTTTCGAATCTTCGACTACGCACCCGAGGGACATCAGGCAAACGGCTTCGCTATTTCCTTGCTCGGATTGAACGCCAATTGAGCGGAGCCGACATCACCGACGAAGGGATGACTGCGACTATTGAACATATTTTGCCGGAGAATCCCTGCAACGCAGATTGGGGGCAGTTTACGCCTGATGCGTATGAACGCAGCGTCGAGAGACTTGGAAACTATTCACTGCTGGAACGCAACTTGAACAGCAGGGATGCCGCGAATTCTGGATTCGCTGAGAAGCTGCCCATCTATATCGAAGTCCCAATACAAGACATCGCAGGAGCTGTGCGATTACAGTGAATGGACTGAGGAAGCCATCAACAGCCGTCAGACGCAAATGGCGAAGGTCGCGAAGACGGTGTGGGCCATTCAGACATGAACTTCCTGCGGCACAGGACACCGCATCACCGCGAAACCGGAGGGCTGCTGGGGCTGCGGCAGGCAACCTGTGACGGCGGGGAAAACCTGATGCCGAAGGTTTGGGTCGAAATCGCTGAAAACGTCAAGCCTGCCAAAACACTCGGCGGCCAGGATCTCAAGGTGGGGTAAATCGGTCGTACAAATTGCCACCAATGTGAGCTGAGTCATGACCAGTGCCGGAGTCGCAGCGGCATTGCGATTACGGGGAAATCCGCCAGTTGATGTGACAGCGCCCGGTGGACTCAGCAGGATACTGTTTGCAATCTGTCTTACTGTGGCTGTGGCAATTGTTGTGTCCGCTGGCTTCTTCATTTATCTTGGCGCGGGATTCGCCCGCAACCCAAAGGCGAGCGGCGGGCGTCGGCCCGCTGGTATGTGATTCCTGCACGACCTGGAATCGCAAGATACCGGGAAGCTGACGCATCCCGCTCGCCACAGTAATCTTCTCACGACGACAAAGTCTTGAACGTTTGCTGCGCAGTGGATCCGAGCAGTCACCGCGCATTGCCGCAGAAAATGTTCCTGTCGCTGAAGCAACGGTAGGGGGTGCAGAGAAGGACCGTGCCGCCGTCGAGGCCGAAAAAGAGGCTCGTGTTGCTGCGAACTCTTCAGAAACGGAGGAGAAACCACTTGACGCCGCAGAAGCTGCAGAGGCCGCTCTTGTCGCCGCAGATCGCAGCGCCAAGTATGCTGCGATTCCCGTGATTTCGCAGCATTCTTCCCGGCTGAATAGCTTCGGACAGTTTTCGGGGTACACTCCTTCCCTGGGGCGGTCAGAGCGGTAGCCGATCCGTTTACGCACCCTGTTCCGAAACTGCCGGAATGTTTACGCAATCGCAAATGTTCCTCGACCTGCTCTAAATCTCCGGCAGACTCCGGACCTGACGTCGCCACAACACACGACACTGAAAACCGAATCCAGCCCTCAAATCCCCACCGGCCCCTGATCCACCCTAATCACATGGCCAAAAAAGCAGCGAAGAAGGAAACCACTGGTGCAAACATCGGATTTGAAGCGAAGCTGTGGCTGGCGGCGGACAAGCTCCGCAGCAACATGGATGCGAGCGAATACAAGCATGTGGTCCTCGGACTGATCTTCCTGAAATACATCTCCGACACTTTCGACGAACACCACGCGAAGCTGGTTGCAGGCGAAGACCAGTACGAGGGAGCGAACCCGGAAGATCCGGACGAGTACAAAGCCGAAAACGTATTCTGGGTGCCACAAGAAGCACGCTGGACGCATCTGCAGGCGCATGCGAAGCAACCCACCATCGGGAAGCTGGTCGATGATGCGATGGTCGCCATTGAACGCGACAACCTGCGACTGAAAGGTGTGTTGCCAAAAGACTATGCCCGGCCAGCGCTCGATAAACACCGTCTGGGTGAACTTATCGATCTGGTTGGTACGATTGGACTCGGCGACAAAGAAAACCGCGCCAAGGACATCCTGGGCCGCGTATACGAATACTTCCTGACACAGTTCGCCAGCGCCGAAGGGAAAAACGGCGGACAGTTCTACACGCCTTCCTGTGTCGTGCGAGTGCTTGTGGAGATGCTGGCACCGTACAAGGGGCGCATCTATGACCCGTGTTGCGGATCTGGCGGGATGTTTGTGCAGTCGGAAAAGTTCGTGGAAGC
>JANOUN010000714.1:0-10022 GCA_031416875.1 Planctomycetota bacterium
GTGGTGTTCAGTTGGTGTCGACTGATTGAGGGTTAGGATTAGCATGGGGATTCGGACTTACAAGCCGACCAGCGCAGGCCGACGGGGTGGTCAGGTCAGTGATTTTGCAGAAATCACCGACAAAAAGAAGCGCCCGGAAAAAGAGTTGACGATTCGCGCTAAGAAAAAGGGCGGTCGAAACAACCAAGGAAAAATCACGGCACTGCATCGTGGCGGTGGTCATAAGCGTCTGTATCGCAAGATTGACTTCAAGCGGGACAAAGACGGCGTTCGTGGCACTGTGACGCACATTGAATATGATCCGAATCGCAGCAGCCGCATCGCTCTGGTGCAGTACGCGGACGGTGAAAAACGATATATTCTGGCACCTGAAGGTTTGAAGGCCGGAATGGTTGTGGAGAGTGGCCAGAATCTTGAACCGAACGTCGGCAATTGCATGTTGCTGGGATCTATTCCTGCCGGAACCAGGGTTCACAATATTGAGATGCAGCCAGGCCGCGGTGGTCAGTTGTGTCGCAGTGCTGGTGTCGGAGCGACCTTGAATGCTCGCGAAGGTCGCTGGGCGCAGGTGACTTTGCCAAGTGGTGAAGTTCGTCGATTGCCGGGCTCCTGCCGCGCCACGATCGGGGTACTCGGAAATTCAGAACATAGCAGCATTGTGATCGGCAAGGCTGGTCGTAATCGCTGGAAGGGCATCCGTCCGCGAGTTCGTGGTACGGCCATGAATCCAACCGCGCATCCGATGGGTGGTGGTGAAGGTCGAAACTCAGGCGGTCGTCATCCTTGTAGTCCGACAGGTAAGTTGGCGAAAGGCGGGCGTACGAGAAATCGGAAGAAAGCGTCGGCCAAGGCCATCATTCGGCGGCGGCGTTCAGTGCGTTACGGTGAGGTCAAGTTGTAAGGTTTTTGGAAGGGTGTTTGAATGGGTCGCTCGTTGAAAAAGGGTCCTTTTGTTGACCCTCGTCTGCTGGAGAAAGTTGAAAAGCTGAATTCAGCCGGGCGCAAGGAGCCAGTGAAGACCTGGGCTCGTCGTTGTACGATTTCACCGGAATTCGTTGGTCACACATTCCTTGTTCACAATGGTCGCATGCACATGAGTGTGTATGTGACAGAAGACATGGTCGGGCATAAATTGGGCGAATTTTCAGCCACCCGGACCTTTCGTGGGCACGGTTCAAAAGGTAAGAAGTAGTCATGGCGTCAGTACGTGCCTCACATCAATTTGCAAGAATCTCACCTACGAAGGTTCGTCCGTTCGCGGACATGATCCGTGGGATGTCCGCGGAACAGGGTTTGAATGCGCTTGCGTACGAACCGAACCGCGGAGCACGGTTTATTGAACGTGTGCTGAAGAGCGCGATCGCGAATGCGGAAGACCGCGGGGTTCGCAATCCCGATCGGTTGAAGATCTCCGAGGCGAGAGTGGATGGTGGTCCGATGTTCAAACGCGTACACGCTCGGGCACGCGGCATGGCGAATTTGATTCGTCGTCGTACAGCTCACATTCATGTGGCTGTGGAAGCTCCCGAATTAGGTATTTCATAAACGGTTTGCTTGAAGCAGGGTTCGTGTTATGGGTCAGAAAGTCAGGCCAACCGGGTTTCGCGTCGGAGTCATGGAGACTTGGCGCAGCCGCTGGTATGCGTCAAAGCGTGAATTTGGTGATCTGCTCCTGGAGGACCAGAAGATCCGGAAATTCGTGGCGACGAAGTATGCATTTGCAGAAATCGCCCGAGTGGAAATTGAGCGGACGAGAGACCAGGTTGTCGTGCATATGCACACGGCTCGCCCGGGTGTGATCATTGGGCGTAAGGGCCAGGAAGTTGACAAGCTCAAGGCTGAGCTCGAAGATCTGACCGGCCGCCGCATGGATGTGAAGATCGTTGAAATCACAAATCCGAACCGCAACGCTAAACTCGTTGCGATGAAGATTGCCCAGCAGTTACAGAAGCGAGGAAGTTTCCGTCGCGCCATCAAGAAGACTCTCGATGAAGTGATGAGTTCGGGTGTGTATGGTGTGAAGATTCAGATGTCCGGGCGTTTGGGCGGTGCCGAAATGTCGCGACAGGAAAAGGCGAGTCGAGGATCGATTCCCTTATCGACACTTCGTCGTCATATCGATTACGGGTTAGCCGAATCGCAGACAACGATGGGGATTATTGGTGTGAAAGTGTGGATTGATCTGGGCGACTATTCGAACGAGGAGACTGCAGATGGCGCTAATGCCAAAGCGGGTCAAGCATCGAAAAAGCCAAAGAGGACGTATAAGAGGTAACGCGACTCGCGGCAATACAGTGGTCTTTGGTGAGTGGGCTTTGCAGTCAGTGGATCCAGGTCATATTACTGGTCAGACGATTGAAGCCTGTCGAATCGCAGCCACGCAGTATGTTCGCGGCGAAGGTCGAGTCTACATACGTATATTTCCTCAGAAGCCGGTGACTGCAAGACCACTGGAAACCCGCATGGGTAAGGGAAAAGGGGAACCGGATCGCTGGGTAGCGGTTGTCAAACCCGGGACGGTTCTGTTTGAGTTAAAGGGTGTGACGCATGATACAGCGCGAAGCTGTTTTCAGCGTGTGGCTCATAAACTGCCGGTGCGGGTCCGTCTGGTTGGACGTCGCCCTGAGATTTGAAAAGTGTTCATGTTGAGCGGTAAGGTGCAGGGAAATGTCGAAGGCAAGTGCTGTTCGTGAAATGTCTGAAGAGCAACTGGAGCATGAGCTCCGGGAAACTCAGCAGTCTTTGTTTCGTCTGCGATTGCAGGCTGCGACAGAACGGAATGACGTTCCCAGCAACGTGAAGAAGATGCGCCGGAGTATTGCGCGAATTCGTACAATTCAGCGTGAACGTGAAATCGCTAAAGACTGATTTTTTGGTATCAATTCAGATGAAGATGAAAAAGACACTGGTCGGAATTGTTGCCGGCTGTCAGGTGAAGACCCTGCGCGTTGAAATCGCCCGTCGAATGAAGCATCCGAAATACGGAAAGATCATTCGCGGGAGAACAATTTGTCACGCCCATGATGAAGACGGAACAGCGAAGATCGGCGATACGGTTGAGATTTCAGAAGCTCCACCGCGCTCGCGGATGAAACGCTGGGATCTGGTTCGCGTGGTCGCTGCCGCTGCAGTCGTCGGCGGTGTACCGTCGTCCGAAGTCTAAGGTTCATGTGCTGGGCATCGTTTCAGCAGTGCGACGTATTTGATATTGTGTATTTAGCGCTGGCGTCCGGGACGCAGCGGTTTTGTGAGACAAGATCAGGATCGGGGTTTTGCGATGATTCAGATGCAAACAATGCTGGATGTGGCCGACAATTCCGGCGCTAAGTCCGCTCGCTGCATCAAGGTGCTGGGCGGAAGTCGTCGTCGCTATGCGGGTCTGGGCGACATCGTCGTGGTTGCAGTGCAGAAGAGTCTCGCAGGCAGTGCGATTCGGTCAGGTTCTGTGGTCAAGGGTGTGGTGGTTCGGACAAAAAAGGCTGCTCGTCGTCCCGACGGGTCGTACGTCAAGTTCGACCGCAACGCGATTGTGATCATCGACAACGATGGGAATCCCAAAGGGACTCGTATCTTTGGAGCCGTTGCACGTGAGCTGCGGGACAAGCGGTTTATGAAAATCGTCAGCCTCGCCAGTGAAGTGGTCTAATTCCGTAGTTGTCTGGTTCTGTATTGATTGCTGTTTTTGAAGAGTTGATAAAATGGCTCGGTTGCTCGAAGATTACAACAAGCGGATTGTTCCGGCGCTCAAGGAGTCTCTGGGGCGTAAGAACAGTCACGCAATCCCGAAGCTGCAGAAAATCGTCGTCAGCATGGGTGTGGGTGAAGCGGTGAACGACCGCAAACGTCTGGACCAGGCGGCTGATCAGTTGACGCAGTTAGCCGGTCAGAAGGCTCAGATCTGCAAAGCGAAAAAGTCTGTCGCTGGATTTCGCCTGCGTGAGGGTCAGCCGATCGGATGTCGTGTCACGCTGCGTGGCAAGCGGATGTACGATTTTCTGGATCGACTGATTACGCTCGTGCTTCCCCGAGTACGTGACTTTCGCGGTGTCAGCCCAAAGGGATTTGACGGCCGCGGAAATTACAACTACGGATTGAATGAACAAATGGTGTTCCCTGAAATTGATCCTGAAACAGTGACCAACACTCAGGGAATGAATATCACTTTCGTGACCACGGCAGCAACAGACGACGAAGGCAGAGCTCTGCTGCGTGCGTTCGGAATGCCGTTCAAGACTGAAGACTAACACATCGTTATTGAGTTTTTGGATCCGGGAATAGTCAATGGCCAGCAAAGCAAAAATCGAAAAAGCGAATCGGACGCCCAAGTTCAGCAGTCGCATTGAGCATCGTTGCGGGCTCTGCGGCCGCCCTCGGGCGGTGTACCGGAAGTTTAAGGTTTGCCGCATTTGTTTTCGTGACCTGGCTTTGGACGGCTTGATTCCTGGCGTAAAAAAGGCCAGCTGGTAGAAGATAGGAATAGTGCTGATATGATGACTGACCCAATAGCCGATCTGCTGACTCGAATCCGAAATGGAGTGCGCGTCGAACGTCCATATGTGGATGTGCCACTGTCGAAGATCAAGATCCATATCGTTGAAGCGTTGTCACGCGAAGGTTTCGTCTGGGATCACGAAGTGGTCGAAGGCGACGTGTGCCAGATGCTGCGAGTCAATCTGAAATATGGTCCTAATGGGGAACATGTGATTCAGCACATTGAGCGAATCTCAAAGCCGGGTTGCCGGGTGTATGTAGGCGTCGGAGAAATGAAGCCTGTACGTCAGGGAACCGGCATTTCTGTCTTATCGACTTCGAAGGGCGTCTTGAGCAATCGCGAGGCCCACAAGCAGGGCGTCGGCGGCGAATTGGTCTGTCAGGTCTGGTAAGGCCACTGTTGTTCAACGGCGTGTTTGATTGTCTGTTGAGTTTGGATGGGTACTGAGTCATGTCTCGAATTGGTAAAAAGCCTGTTGCGATACCTTCCGGAGTGAAGGTGGAGGTTTCCAGTACGCGGATCTCCGCCAAGGGGCCAGCAGGCGAATTGAGTGTGGTTTTCCATCCGACGATGTTGATTTCTGTCGCAGGCAGCGATGTGATTGTGAATCGTCCAGACGACAAACGCAGCAGCCGTGCGTTGCATGGATTGACGCGCAGCCTGATTCAAAACATGGTGACCGGCGTCGTAAAGCCGTTCGAAAAGAAACTTGAGATCATTGGTGTGGGTTACAATGCGAATCTGGCAGGGACGAAGTTAACGCTTCAGGTTGGATTTGCAAACAAGATCGTGTTGGAAGTACCTGCGGGCGTGAAATGCGAACTGCCGGATCCAACGCATGTGATTGTGAAAAGTTCTGACCGACAGGCGTGCGGTCAGTTCGCGGCGAATATTCGTGCCGTCCGACCGCCGGAACCTTACAAAGGCAAGGGCATCCGTTATCAGGATGAATTTGTGCGGCGTAAGTCCGGTAAGGCGTTCGGTTCTAAGTAATTATTTTTTGTCCGCTTGTTGATATTGGGTTCAGCAATGGGTATTCGTTCTCGACTGGCAAAACAACATCAGCGACGTGAGTACCGCGTACGCAATCGAGTGATACGTGATGCGCACGGGCGTCCGCGTCTGTCGGTGTTCCGCAGCAATCGTCACATGTACGCGCAGATTATTGATGACGCTGCGGGTAAGACCCTCGTCGCGGCAAGTACTGTGGATACTGAAATTGCCGGGCCGGGTGGTGTCGGCAGTGATGCTGAAGCTGCTGGTAAGGTTGGCAAGCTGATTGCTGAGCGAGCTGGAAAACTGGGAATCTCTCAGGTGGTTTTTGACAGGGGTTCATTTCGCTATCATGGCCGTGTTGCTGCCCTGGCAGATGCGGCCCGTGAAGCGGGTCTGGATTTTTAATTCGTTTTTTGTGCCTGAGGTGATCGGTGTCCAGTGCAGACAACAGAAGTGATTCCGGCGAACGCGTAATTCAGATTCGCCGTTGCGCCTGCGTGGTAAAAGGCGGGCGACGTTTCAGCTTTGCAGCTCTTGTGGTAACAGGGGACAGCAACGGGCGCGTCGGCTATGGATACGGCAAAGCGATAGAAGTACCGCTGGCTGTTGAGAAAGCCACGAAGCAGTCGAATCGTACGCAGATGTCGGTTCCTATTGTGGGGACCACCATTCCTCATCAGGTGCTCGGCGAATACCGTGCATCAAAAGTGCTGCTGCTGCCGGCCAAACCCGGTACAGGAGTGATTGCTGGTCACTGTGTGCGATCGGTTGTGGAAGCGGCTGGAATTACTGACATTCTGACAAAGGCCTACGGCTCAACGAATCCGTTGAATCTCGTGAAGGCGACATTGGATGCGTTAAAGAAGTTGCGAACACGAGAAGAGATTGAACGATTGCGAGGGGTGTCGCTGTGATTTTGAATGATGTCCATGTTGGTATTCAGCCTCGCAAGCCACGAAAACGAATTGGTCGTGGTTCCGGTTCCGGTCACGGTAAAACGTCCGGCCGCGGGCATAAGGGCTTTTTCAGTCGCTCAGGTTCGTCTCGCCGCCGTGGTTTTCATGGTGGGCAGAAGCCGCTTTTTCGACGTGTGGCAAAGCGTGGTTTCAACAACAAGTTCTTCGCGATTGATGTGGCTGTCGTCAACGTCGGGGAGCTGAATGACTCATTCGAAACAGGCGCTGAGATCACTCCGGCAATGCTGCTGGAGAAGGGGCTGATTCGCACGAAGTTCGATGAGATCAAAGTGCTTGGTGATGGGGAATTGTCAAAGAAGTTTCGAATCAGCGCGCATCGTTTTTCATCGTCTGCTGAGCAGAAGATTGCCGCGGCTGGGGGTTCGTTTGAACGCATTCCGACCGGGGCTGTTTAGGAAGTGCGAGCGATGGATTCATCGCACGAAGGAGATGCACGTTGCTTGCTAAACTTCTAACTGTTTTTCGCGTACCGGAATTGCGCAGAAAAATCATTCTCACCGTTGTACTGCTTGCAGTGTATCGGCTGGGGTTCCACATCACGCTGCCGTTCATTGATCATGAGACGGTCGGGCAGGCAGTGAATAATGCAGCGAGCGGTAAAGGTGGTCTTGGCGGGCTCCTGCAGGTCGTGTCGGTGTTTTCTGCGTCTGATCTGCAGAATGGATCTGTGTTCGGGCTTGGAATTATGCCGTACATTACGGCATCGATTGTGTTTCAGTTGTTAGCGACGGTTTATCCGCCACTGGAGCAGCTCCAGAAGGAAGGTGAATCCGGACGGCGACGATTGAATGAATATACCCGGTACGCGACTGTTGTCGTGTGCCTGCTGCAGAGTTTTTTCCTGTTGCGGACGATGTCTTCCGGCGGCTCGGGGCAGGCGGCGATTCTTCCGGAGTATGACGGATTCCACTGGCTCCTGTTCGGTACACTGGTGATGACCGCTGGGACGGTGTTCCTGATGTGGATCGGTGAGCAGATTGATGCCTACGGCATTGGAAACGGAATCAGTCTTCTGATCATGGCTGGGATTCTCGCGAGGATGCCCGACATTGTTGGGAAATGGGTCAAGGGAATCGCTGACGGCGGTGTTCAGATCGGTACGCCATTTGGTATTGAAAAGCTGCTGGTGATGGCGATTGTGTTTGTGACAGTGATTGCTGTGGTCGTGTTTATCACTCAGGGGCAGCGAAGAATTCCGATTCAAAGTGCAAAGCATGTGCGTGGCCGGCGTGTGATGGGTGGGAATCGTCAATGGTTGCCACTGCGAGTGAATCAGTCGGGCGTAATGCCGATTATTTTCTCATCAAGTCTGTTAATGATCCCGTTCTTTGTGTTCAGCCAGTTGGGCCGAGCCTTTATGGGTCAGGATGCCTCGGGCGAATCGTGGTGGGCAGAGGGATTGGCGTATCTGGGTCAGTGTTTTTCGCCAGGGCAGGGATTTATCTACAGCCTTGGTTACATCATTCTGATCTACTTCTTCTGTTATTTCTGGACGGCAATTACGTTCAACCCGAAAGACATGGCCGAGAATCTTAAGGACAACGGAAGTTTCATTCCGGGGTATCGACCTGGCGGTCGGACTGCGGCTCATCTGGAGCAGGTGATGTTGCGAATTACGTACGTTGGGGCAGCATTTTTGGCTGTCGTGGCTGTAATTCCAACGATTATCTCGAATACGATTACGACTGACTTTGCGACTGCCAGCTTCTTCGGTGGCACAGGTCTGTTGATTATTGTTTCAGTGGCTTTGGATCTTGTTCAAAAGATCGATTCTCATCTGGTGATGCGGAATTATCCGGGTCTGCTTGATTCCGATAAGTAAAAGTTCTGCTCAGTTGGTATCAGAATCAACCCAAAGGTGTTATGATGAAAGTTCGGTCAAGTGTTAAGCGGATCTGTGATCATTGCAAGCTCGTGCGTCGTCGCGGGCGTATCTTTGTGATTTGTTCGTCAAACCCACGGCACAAACAGCGTCAGGGCTGAGTGAGTAGTTGGTTAACGGCTGTTTGTTTCGGAGTTCTTAGATGCCTCGTATTCTGGGTGTTGACATCCCGAATAATAAGTCAACGTATATTTCGTTGACGTACCTGTATGGGATTGGTCCGTTCCTGTCAGTTCAGATTTGCTATGAACTGGGAATTGATCCTCATGTTCGCGCTGGTGAATTGACTGAAGACGAAGTCAGTCGGATCACAAATCACCTGGACAAGAACTACACCGTCGAAGGTCCGTTGCGCCGTAAGGTGCAGCAGGAAATCGGGCGGTTGAGGGAGATTCAGTGTTATCGTGGAGTTCGCCATCGCAAGGGGCTGCCTGTGCGTGGTCAGCGAACGAAAACGAATGCGCGGACCAGGAAGGGACGCAAAAAGACCGTCGCCGGAAAGAAGGGCGTGAAGGATGCCAAGCGTTAGTTGATCTGAGCAGGCGGTTGCTGGTTTTTTGCGCTCGTTTTTTTTCTGGTTCAGTGAGAGAGTTGCGTGGCTAAAGTCAAGAAGAAAAAGATTCGTCGTAATGTCAACAAAGGCATCGTCTACATCAAGGCGACCTTTAACAATACGATTGTGACCATGACGGATGCGACCGGTGACGTAATTTGCTGGGCGACCGCTGGAACAGTCGGTTTCAAAGGGTCCCGCAAGAGTACTCCGTTCGCGGCACAGCGGGCCGCTGAAACGGTTGCCGAAAAAGCCGCGAAGGTCGGTGTGCGAGAGCTGGAGATTCGCGTCAAGGGACCGGGGGCTGGTCGCGAGAGTGCAATCACGGGGCTCCAGGCGTCCGGCATGTCAATCAAGTCGATCGAAGATATCACTCCGTTGCCGCACAATGGTTGTCGGCCACCTAAGCGCCGCCGCGTGTAAGCTCGGCTGGAACGCTTTATTGTTTTGATCAGAATCCTGGTGGGGGGCGGACATGAGAATTCGTTGGCGTGGGCTTGAGTTGCCAAGTCGAGTAGCAGTTGATCGTGATACACGGACTGGAACTTACGGTAAATTTGTGGCTGAACCTTTTGAACGAGGTTTCGGAGCCACTATTGGAAATAGTCTGCGTCGTATCCTGCTTTCCAGCCTTGAGGGCTCAGCAGTCACGCGAGCGAGAATTCAGGGCGTACAGCATGAATTCACGACGTTTCCGGGCGTGGTCGAGGATGTCACGGACATTTGTCTCAATCTGAAGTCATTGGTGATCAAAAATCATAGTTCATCCAGCAAGACACTGCGAATTGAGAAGAACTCGCGAGGTGTCGTGACGGGCGCAGATGTGATCTGTGATGATCAGGTTGAAGTCATTAACCGCGATCTGGTGATTGCGACAATGACAGACGATGTGCCGTTTCATATAGAAATGACAGTCGAGAATGGTCGTGGTTATGTGGCTGCTACTGAACAGTATCAGCACGAACCAGAAGTCGGGATTATTCCGCTGGATGCGGCATTTTCCCCGGTCACCCGAGTACGTCATCACATCGAGGAAACCCGCGTCGGTCAACGGACGAACTACGACAAACTGAACCTTGAACTCTGGACAAACGGAACCATCACGCCGGAAATGGCGCTGGT
>JANOUN010000715.1:0-2125 GCA_031416875.1 Planctomycetota bacterium
ATCGCCAGGAGCGGGCTTTTTAAGCAATACCAACTCTGACGAACGGCAGTTTACAAAAATCTACCGGCCGCCAACAGGTCACGTTGCGCGCTTGCAGTATTCTGACAGTGCCATTCGTTCCTAACACCTTTTGTTTCTGCAATTTGCCAATATCGACCGTGACGCTTGTTGAAGATGGGCTCATGATTGCAATGGCTGCTGCATTGCTGGGCATCGGTCATTGATCATAACGCGAGCCAGTATTGGGAATTGATCTGGATGTAGTTCTGTGTTTCGCTAGAATACCGGTACGGAATTTCAATTGGACTGAATCGTCATGTTTTATCGTATGTTGTCAATACTGCTGATCGTCGCGACCCTTTTGGGGCCGTCAATCTGCTGTTGCGCGATGAAAGTGGCGAGTGCAGAATCTTCTGCGCCAGCGTGCTGCTGCTGTGAAGAGGATGATGCGGGGAAACAGTGTCCAGAAGATTCCGATGGCAACCGCGAGCACAAAAGTCCTTGTCGCAAGCATCAATCCGTGGGAGCACGGCTTGATGATAGCCTGATCCTTCAGACGTCACCGTCTGTGAAGTGGATCATGGAACTCTCAGACATCTGCTCGCCGGTATTGTTCCAGCAAGTTGATGACTTGTCGCCTCAAGGCGCGAGACTTCTGCCAGGAAGATGCCCCCCAATGCAGGCGGGCAGAGCACTTCTGATTGCGCACGGCGTAAGTCGCTGTTAATCCTGGCGGCTCATCGGAATGTTGCCGCTGCTCAACTCGCACTTCAACGCGGTTGCGGCGATTGAGTCCCGTGGCAGGCACCTTCCTGTTCTTCAGGCCATCCCCTCCAAAATCCGTCTGCGAGATAACATTCGTTGCCCTCGCGCACATGCTCCGCCTGCGGTGTGAGCACACTTTACGTTTACTGAAATGCCTCGACGCAATGCTGCGTTCGTGGCTGCAAGGAATTGTATTATGAGATTCAATAAATATTTGCTTTCTGGCGTGATGCTGCCTGCTGGCGCGCTTATTTCAATTGTGGCTGGCTGTGGCTCACAATCTTCGCCGACGGTCGCCAATCCGCCCGCAATGCCATCGTTGACAATCAGTTCACCGGTGACATCGACGACCGCTGCGGTCACTGCTGAAAGCCATGGCAAAACGGTCGATGAGGAGGTGCATCTGCATAAGCCCGGGAGTCATGGTGGAATCATCATTCCTATTGGTTCCGACAGCTATCATGCGGAAGCCGTGATTGAAACGACGGGAGAGTTTCGCTTGTTGATGCTTGGTAAAGATGAGACCCGCATCCAGGAAGTGGATGTGCAGCCGGTCAAAGCTTATGTCAAGGCGATCGGTGATCCCAATGCAACGCCAATTGAGCTTGCGGCTGTTCCTCAGGACGGTGACGCACCCGATAAAACGTCGCAGTTCGTCGGGCAGCTGCCGGAGGAATTTCGGGGTAAACAACTGGATGTCACGATTCCAAATTTGCGAATTGCTGGAGAACGCTTTCGTGTGGGTTTTACGACGGTGACGGAAGCCCACGCTGAAGAAATGCCTGAGAGCCTGCCGGCAGAGGAAGAGCGAAAGCTGTATTTGACAGCGGGCGGCAAGTACACGGAGGCAGATATCACAGCGAACGGCGGTGTGACTGCCACTCAAAAATTTCGGGGTGTTCCGTCGTCGCACGATATGTTCCCAAAGGAAGGCGATCGAATTTGCCCCGTGACGAAGACGAAAGCCAACCCAAAATTTACCTGGATTGTGGATGGGAAGTCTTATCAGTTCTGCTGTCCGCCGTGCGTCGATGAGTTCGTGACAATGGCCAAAGAGCGGCCCGCAGAAATGAAAACTCCCGATGATTACATTAAGTCGAAATAGGTTTCACAGTGTTTCCGAATCAACCTTCAAATGGAGAATGAAAATGAATGTTTCGTGGAAGTTATTGTCTTGCTTTGCGGCTCTTACGACCATTGCGTCAGGCTGCCAATCGCAAACTTCGCCGCCACCAACTGAAGCGTCGGCTAACGTCGAAGCGGACGGTCATGATCATGACGAGCATGAGCACGGTGATCCGATGATTGCTGCAGCTTCGAATGGTACAGGGCCCGTCATCGCTTGCTGGGAATCCAAACT
>JANOUN010000716.1:0-2681 GCA_031416875.1 Planctomycetota bacterium
ATTCCGGCAGCCGCGTATTCGATCACTTTTGTCTGCGTATCGCGACGCCGACCGTCAGCGGCGGCACTGACGACTTCGACAACCAGGTCGGCGCCGTCGGGAACACCCTTGTATTCACCGCGATCTGCATCGACATACACAATATCGGGCTCTCGGAATTTTTCTGGACTCAATCGCACGGGCAGCGGTGCAACAAAGACCTCGCCACGACAGTGTGCTGAAACAAATGCACGAAGCAGGACAAACAGGAACTGAACGATCCGCTGATGTTCCTTGGTCGGCAAGTCCAGAACCTCTACAAAGCCACTCTCGAATTCGACCAGCGGACCGCCATCAAGGTTCAGATAATCGGACTCCGTCCACCCGCCTTGTGCAGGATAAAACAAAGCAATCCTCCAGGCAGGCTCCCCAGCCTTTGGAAAGTCAACTGGTGACTCGGCAACGCCCTTAAACATATCTGACCGTTCGAAAGAACCCTTCGAAAACAGAAACACTTGCCCACGTCATCATAGACATATCACGCCTTGTGTGACAACAGGTTGCTGAAGCTGGAGGTCGCGAGTTGTCAGCCTCTGCTCAGCAAGCGTTAATAAAGTTGTTTTTCTGAGCAGATTTTTCGCCGCCGAGCGTGCCATCCTTAATCTGCTCTCTGAGTGACGCAATCAGACTTCTTTGTGCCGCGCATTGCGGGTGCAGTCGTCGTTCCAATCGCAGTTTTTCACCGCGGATATCACGGATGGCACGGATGAGGCACAGTGTGCTTATCTGTGAAATCCGCGAAATCCGTGGTCAAAAAATCTATCACGCTCTTCCGTGGATTATCGAAGATCAGCATCGGTTCATGTTGCATGCGTTTGTCACTTTGGGTTGCGGGCGAAGCCCGCGCCAAGATTTGTTCCGTTGTTCAATCTTGAAACCGGGCTCCTCGCTCCTCGCCCCTCGCCTCTTTTCTTCATTCCTTCACAACCTCAAACACCGCAATCCAGTGACTGCCCTGTTCTCCCTGAGCGTGATGCTCCAACGAGAGACGACGCCAGCGCCGCGTCGCAGCAATCCACTGCACCGCTTTTTCCGGATGCGTCAGGTCTCGATAGTCAGCGTTCCATTCGTTGGCGATGACCAGCAAGCCTGAGTCACTCATGCGCGACGACAATTCGATCGCGAATTCACGAATCTCGGGAGCAGACAGATAGTAGATCACATCCGAAACCAGACACACATGCACGTCATTCGCAGGGATTTGATGTCGAATATCCACGCACTGGAACTGCAGATTACTCAAGCCGTCACAGTATTTTTGAGCCCTTTGAATCGCTTCTTCTGACAGATCACAGGCAACCACCTGCGTGGCCCGTGGCGACAGTTGTCTGGTCACAAATCCTTCAGCACAACCCACCTCAAGCACGGTCCCTGAGATCTCCGCCGGGACTCTCGCTAGAATTCTGGCCAATCGTTCTGAATGAAGCGGATTCTTCGTGTATCCCCATGCATCCTCCCGACACTGGGCGTATCGATTCTGGAACTCACGCCCTGACCAGCCCAGCCCGGTGAGCCATCGCAGACGCTTAACAAGCTTTGTAAACAATTGACTCAAGGCACAGGCCAAATAGAACGATCGTCTGTAGGATGGACATTCATGTCCGTCCGACTGCCATGCAATACTGTCGAAGCGAAGGTTAATGTCGATTGCTGAGTGAAGAATCCGGCTTAGCTGGCCCTGCCAACCGAAAACTGAATACCGAAAACTTGCGATCCACTGCCTCCTGACTCCTGCCTATTGAAGACTGCGGCGAAGCCGACTATCTCCTGCCGTCCAGTTTGCCAAACAAACGTCCCAGATCGACCTTCCAACCGGGCAAAACATCGCGTCCGTCAATGATTTCCTCTTCGGTGGCGACGCTGAATGATTCCGGATCTGTATAAACGGCAACGGTTCTCGATTGTGGATCGACCATCCAGACAAGTCGCACTCCGGCCTGAAAATACTCGCGGCGTTTACGTGCCATCTCACCCCGGGTGTTGCCGGCACTCAGGACCTCGACAACAAAATCCGGCACCAGTTCAGGCACAGGATGCGTCGGTAACTTTCCATCGGGCATTCGTTCCCAACAGAAAAATGCCACATCCGCAGCCCGAGCGGTCTTGTCAAACAGGCGAGTTGTCCCATCGGGTCCCGTCACAACACCCATCGGATACGACTCAAGAAAATTACCAAGCCATCGCACCAGAACCATCGCCAGCAAGGATTCCTGCCAACCCATCGGTTTCTCCACCAGCGTTCCATCAATCAACTCACAGATGCGATCGCCTTTAATTTGGGCCTCCATCAGGTCCACCAGCGTCGCCGAGCCGGGTGCGGGGATCGCACGCAGCCGGGATGGCGTAATTCCGCCCAGATCCGCTAAACGGTCCTCAAGCGAGACCGTCACCGCCGCATTCATGGCAAACCGTTTTGGAATTTCTGCTGTGCTCATCACATCATCCTACCACAAGCAGCCCTGTCCACCAAAGCGAAACGCACGAGCCCCCTCGCCGCTCGCCGATTGGAGACTGGAGAACGGAGATTGCTGACTCCTGCCTAGCCAGCCCTGCTTACCGAAAACCGAAAACTTGCGATTCACTGCCCCTCTCCCCTCGCCCTAATTCCTACTGCCTACTGCCTACTGCCTACTGCCTACTGC
>JANOUN010000717.1:0-4082 GCA_031416875.1 Planctomycetota bacterium
CATTGACTCACGATTTTGGATACTGAGTCGCATCGGTTGCCTCATTGGGATATTACCGTCCCGAGGAGCCAATCGATGGTCAGAGTGTTGATTCGATTGTGCTGAATCGCAATGGTGCTTAGACACGTGCCGGAACGGCGCTGCGCTTGGTCCGGCCTACAGTCTCAACCCAGATTCTAAGTGTTATCGACGCACTAAGCAGCATTGCGAGTCAGCACAATCGAATCAACACTCTGGCCATCGATTGGCTCCTCGGGACGGTAATATCCCAATGAGGCAACCGATGCGACTCAGTATCCAAAATCGTGAGTCAATGCGCTGTCCCCCTCAACTGAAGAAAGTGCGTGACGAGCCGATCAAATCATGCTAAAATGGGCATAATAGATTGACAAATAACCATGAACATCGACCTGCGTTTGCCATCCGAATACGTCGAAGTCCTTCAACAGCACGTTGCTGCGACTGGCCAGGACATCGACACGCTTGTCACCGACATCGTGGCCGACAGCCTGCAGGCTGAAGTCGAATCTGCGCGGTCAAGAAAAGTCAATCAGGGAACGTTCGCCGAGTGGCTGCAGCAATGGGCCAACCGACATCCGCGACTCGAACATGACATCGATATCAGCCGCGAATCAATCTATGCGGGCTGCGGCGAATGAAGGTTCTCGTTGACACAAACATCCTGTTGCGAGTTGCTCAGCCTGGCCAGATATCGCACGCCTCCGCGACCGCCGCTTTGATTTCGCTCAGCAGTGCTGGACGCGAGCTTTGTCTTGTGCCGCAGTCGATCTATGAATACTGGGTTGTTGCGACACGACCGACGACGGTCAACGGCCTCGGGCTTACAATCGCTGATGTCGATTTGCAGGTGCAAGACCTCCTGGCTATTGACTCCTGACCCCATTTCAAAAGCCCTGATGAATCAACTGCTCATCGACCCACAATTTCCGGTGATCGAAATTCTTCCCGCTGACCGGATCATCCCCCAGGAGGAAACATCGGCGAACCGTGCGATTCATCACATGCACAATCGCGATTTCATCCGCCGCAAAAACCTCCACACGCGCCAACCGAGCCATGACCAGCCACCTTTCCTCAACAAACCAAAAGCCCCTCAACTGCTCAGGATTCTACCAACCCTAGCCAACCTGTCATCAAAGTGCTGTGTCCCATTGATTCCGCCATTGATTCCGCCGTTGATTCCGTGGCTTCCCCGCTGGCAACGTTTGTCGCGGCCTCCGCCGCGTTTGTGGCAGCGTTGCTTGTCGGGAGTGTGATGGTCGAACTGCTGAAAAC
This sequence comes from Planctomycetota bacterium, assembly GCA_031416875.1. Lineage (GTDB taxonomy): Bacteria > Planctomycetota > Planctomycetia > Planctomycetales > Planctomycetaceae > SXXK01. Next base: position 1,297 of record JANOUN010000717.1, read on the forward strand.
AAATTAGATTTCATTTGCCCCTGACTCGTCGTTCATGCAGATCGTACAGGTCGAAAAGCGCCTCGCGGAGGTTGCCCTTCCGGATTGTCAGGCACTGGATAAGATCCTCCGGGCTCACGTGCGCAGTCCCCTCGCGATTCAAATGTGACAAGACCCGCCGGGCCATGTCGGCATCAACGCTCGTGTTATGCAGGCCGGGCAGTCCAACCGGGGCATGGGCTGTGACCACCAGGCCGCAAGCTGACCGACGGCAGGCGCGGCAAAGCCTCCAACGCCGCCATGAACTGAGTTGCTCGTAACCGTCGATGATCAGAATCGCCCCGGGGTGCAGACCAAGTTCGTCGGCCCGAAAGCCCGGCAATGAGATGACTCCGTCGCGAAACGCGTACCACAGTGGTTCGCGACCGGCAGCGGCCAGCGCCGGCATCAACCCCGCCAGCAAAGTCGATTTGCCGGTGCCGTGCGGACCAATGATCTGTCCCCACCAGTCCTGTGTTTCCAAATGCGTGACCAGATCGGCCATTCCGACGCCGGCTGGGAACAGAAACGGGACGGCTCCAGGCCGCACGAAAGTGGTCGAGAACGGATTGACCGGCTGAACGTCCATCGCCCCGCGCGTCATTCGGTCACCTCGGCCACCGGCCCGACATGGCCCAATTGAAAGGGGATGGTGGCCTCGCACTGGAGATCTCGTCCCGCATGTACCCGGATCTCAATGCACCAGGCGATCTTGATGAGGACGCCGTTGTAGGTCACGGGCGACGCCGGCAACAGGATCGAGAATTCGCCCCCAGCGGAATCGGTGGTGTCCCCGTCCGTCACGGTGCGAGTCTCATGATGCTGTACCCCCCGGTCGGTTTCCCCTTTCCCCATGCTTTGCCAGAAGACCAGAATGTTCACATGGCATTCGGATGAGGCGCATCGGGGATCCAGCCGATACCGTCCCGTCAGAAACTCACCCGCGTCGTACACATCGCGGTCGAGTTCAATGGTGATCGATTCCGGGTTCACGTCAATTCCTTGGTGGGGCCTGCCGGATGTATGATTACGGGAAATTCGCGCTGATACTCCGGCCACGACTCGGGTACTCCCCGGACGATCAGCTTCCACTGGATCTTGTTGTGGGGCGCGTCGAACGAATGCATCACATCGGCGGGGACATCGAGATTGAAACTGGTCTCCAGGGGCAGGCTCCGTTGAATTTGCACATCCAGCAGCGTCAGCAGTGTCAATTCACGGACTCGGCTGCTGGCTGTGCTGGTTGTCGTGCCGTGGATGTATTGGGCCACTTCGTCACAAACCAACCGGATGCTCAACTCTCGCAGCGACAGCGGGCCAGCCTGGGAGATGTGTGCCGGGAAGTGTCCTCCAACGCGCAGCGGATGGACGGCCAACTTGAGCGACGTGCGACCAATCCGCGACTGGATGATGGCCGCCCGCACGCTGCCAATCAGGACTGCGATCAGGATCAACCCCACCAGCATGAATGGGATCAGAAACAGGGCCAGCCACCAATTGATCCTGGGTTCGCCGAAAAATGCCACTCCGATGAACACCCCGACGATCCCGTTCCAGAACAGATTGATCCCGGCTGTGATCAGAACGGCTCGCCACGGCCCGTCGCCCTGCTTCAATCGCCAGGCCAGGACGGTCGCGGGGACGATCTGACCAACGGCCGGAGCCGGGACGAAGGGATAGGCCGCCGCGCGGTTTTTGACTTCCCTTCCCAGGCGAACCGCCAGCGCGTCGCACAGCCAGGCCGAATCCAGGGGCGGCAGCGGGCCGGTCAGCGTCACTTCCTTGCGTGTCGTCAGATGGGCCACAACGCGACCGGTGTTAGTACAGCTCAGGTGATCGATCGACGACGGGGCACAATGCCCAATCCGTTGGTTCAACCCGGCGCGATAACAAATCCAGTTGTCAGCCCCCAGAACCAAACTCCAATGCAGGTCGAGCTTGTCGCGGGGAAAGGCCACATTCCGCACTATCCAGATCCACACACCGCAAACGACAACCCAGACCGCCAGGAAGCCTCCCAGGAACAGGGCCGCCGTCACCTTGTCGGCCGGTTTGCCATTGAGCTGGAACGGCTGGTTGATGACCAGCGTTTGCACGGCCATGAAGCCGATCAACCCCACGCCAAACAACAGAAACATCCAGCCCCAAGCCTGGAACAGCAACACGAAACATGAACAGCCACGTGCGAGTGTCGGTCCGGCGTTCACCATTACCGGCCCCAGCGGACGCAATTGTTCCAGTAGCGCCTGCCGGGAAGGCATGGTCGTGACGACCAGCGGATCCTGGTCGGTTTCGACACGCACGGTGCATTGCCCAGGCGGATCCGGAAACGATCGAGCGTCAAAGGGCATGGAACACCCGAAATACGTGAAGTGGAATATCGACAAAGCGGAACACCGATCACGCCGGTGTTCGGATCGACCGCCCAGTTTGTGGTACGGAACACACGCCCGCGATTATCGTAGTCGGTCTGCGATTTGGATAACAGCGTGGCCGCCGCCGACCCGTTGCGAGTCTGCCGCACCAGTGGACGATTCAGATTGTCATACGTGGTATCACTGTAGGAATTTTCCTCGCCAGTCACAGACGATTGCCTGTTGCGGAAGTCGTACGCGATTTGCGTCTGGCGATTCGTGCTGCCATCGACCCAGGCCCATGTGGATGTCAGATTGCCGTCACGGCCTGCGACGCCGTTGTCATACTCATTCTGAGTGACCAGCACCATATTGTTGCCAGCCGCTCCGCCACCGGTCGGATCGTCTTGTGTG
>JANOUN010000718.1:0-11010 GCA_031416875.1 Planctomycetota bacterium
AAAACTCACACGAGTCACAAAAGTAAGAACAGGGCACAGGGCGGAACCACGCTCCTTGTGACTTGCGACTGACATCTCTTCAACCTGGGTTGCGGGCGAAGCCCGCGCCAAGTTATTCAGGTCATCTTCACTTGAAAACGCAATCAACCTTGCTTTAGTGGTCCAGAAAAGATGCCTGAAACTGCGGCATTTGAAAGACAAACCGCCGACAAGTCGCCGCACTCCAATGAATAGTCGCTTGTTTCCTCGCTAGTGCACACAGCCGCCCACTGACGCACAACGATGTGTGACGGGGGCCTTTTTGCAGGTCTCCTTCTTCGTGAGTCACCGGAAGCAGTGCCAGCCGATGAGTCATAGCGTTCGTTGTGCTTCGAACGGAGGGATCCGCATGATTGTCCATTGATGCTCGGCTCCGAGAGATTCTGCGACGGTGTGGCAATTCTCGTTGGTTGGCGGACAAGACCCTCGTAGAGGACTCCTGCGGTAAACGTACCTGTCGGAACCACGGCGATGCCACGAAAGCAAACACCCCCGTCGGGCGTGACTCCGACGAGGGTGGTTGCGAACGATGCGGAGAAAATCCGCGCTACTCTATCGTTCTGTGTATTCCGCACCGGCATCCAGCCTCCGGACGGCTGGTTCGGAAACTCACTTTGCCTCAGCCGCCATTGCCGACCAGTTCCGGCTGCCCCTCGCTGCTCGTCAGATAATAATTCTGTTGAGTCGACTTGGTACTCTTGCCATTATACGAATGGTCGCAGGCTTGTGCGACGTCGTTGAGTTCGTTGTTGACAGCATAGGACAAGCTGGCCAGGCCAACGATGCAACCGATCACCAGGATCGTGCCGACCAGCACGATTTCTGATGACACGATAATTCCACTTTCATCCTGAATCAGCTTTTTCAACAATTGTCGCATGGCAAGTACTCCGGTCTGCATGAGGAGGGCAGGGAAAATCTGACCCGTTCCGGAACAATTCAGAATCCGCTCGGCGTTGCACCAGGCATGGATTCAATTCGCAGTCTCGTTCAGAACGGCAGGCAAGATGCCTTTCTGCAACTTTACCCCAAAAACCAGACAAGGAGTAGAATCGTCCGGATTCGGACGCGGAACGCAGTATCTCGCGAGCGGCACGACGAATGTGCCCGGCGGGCAATTCCGGAAAAGACTGCGGGACAAACCACATGTCACTCCGATGGCGGAACGACTTTCGGCTGATCGTCCATTTTTCGGCGAATTTCCTGAATTACCATCGGCAAAAAGACGACGCCGGAATAGTGGTCGGCCAGCAGTTCAACATGATGTCCATCCGGCAGCTTCGCCGCGGCTGCCAGTGCAAATGACGAGGCCGGCGGCACGACGTCATCATACTTCCCGCTGTACAGCCACAGGTGAGCGGAGTCAATGCGATGGGCCAGCCGCAGCGGCTCTATCGGACGCGATAGTTCGCGAATCTGCTCACCGATGATGCCGATTGCTTCCAGTTGAGCCCTGATTTTGGCAGCGTCCTTGTTGCCACTCTGCACAACGTCGGCCAGATTGCCTCCCGCCAGCAGCACGAACACTCGATCGTAGCCTCGATCCAGTCCAGCGACAGTGGACGTCACAAAACCGCCCAAACTTGTTCCCTGAACTCCGACCACATCGTGCTGCACGAGTGGCAAACTGGCGACCACATCCCTGGCCCGTCGTACATCAGCAATGGCCTGTTTCATGCCGGAAAGAATAAACTCCACCTTTCCGGACGTTTCCGACCGTCGATTTCCATATCCCGGCAAGTGAATGAGGAACGAATGCAGTCCCTGAGCGTTCAGGCCCTTTGCGAAAATCCTGCCGACCGTCATCCCGCGTCCCGATTCATGGACAATCACGACTGCTCGCGCTGAGACTGGTTGTCGCATTTTGTCTCGCGCGACATACCATTCCATAGAGACGTTGTCGTTGACCTCGTTGCCGGTATTGACTGGCGAAGCGAAGCGAATCAGCAGATCGCCACGATCTTTTTCGGCGGCTTCGCAGCGGATTTCAAAGTCTGCCGGGGGCCAGCGAAGCCCGGTGAGGCACTCCTGAGCGTCAGCTCCGGGATCGACATCGCACTGCAATGTGTCAGTTGTCTCAAAAGTCGCGCCTGCCGACGGAATTGCGATGTGTGGAATGTCGTCCGCAATTCCGTACGAAGCACGCAGGACGGCGGCGATCAGACAGATGGTGAATCGAAAACAACAATTCATCAGGCACTCATATTCTGAACAATGTTTGTTGTGGGGAGACTTGCATTATTCCCATTGGACTGCGAACCCGACGACTCCGTCTTTTGCCAAATTGCTCATGCAATTCTAACCTGCAGCGGAGACAATGAAAGCGACAGTGTCCTCCTCAGGGAAAAGTCCTGTCCTGGTACGCTCCTTGCAGAATATTTGCATTGCACACTCGCAGCACCGACAGATGACCGTTAACACTTGTTTATACTCAGTTTTTGGCAGCAAGCATTGTTCGAATCGCATATCCAAGTGTGCTGTCTGACTCATATCCGTGCGAAATATCGCACATCATGCATGCAGATTCGATTCTTACATGACAGGAAACAGCCACTCCAGAAGTGGCCACACAGCGTGAACGTCCGCATCTTGATGCCGCGAATGCCTTTGGGCAGGATGTCCGCAGTTGCAGTCAGTGGGACTGAGCCGAAAGAGTTGCTTGCGCTGCAATTTGCTTTGTGATCACGGACGGCTTTCCTTCCATTGAGTGCGGCCGCGTTTTCCTTCGCGGACGTTTCTGTCATTTCTTGAGGAGTGATCTGTCATGACTACCATGAATCCATACAGTGTTCGCCAATCCGTTTCGGATTTGTTTCAATCTCTGCTGCAGAATTGACAACAGCGAATACGGAAGTCGAGGAATTCCCTTGTCCCGAGTTCGATCGACAGTCTTGAAGATCGTACGCTGCTGAGCGCCATCCACGGTCAGAAGTACGACGATCTGGATGCCAATGGCGCTCACGATTCTGGTGAGCCGGGTTTGAACGGATGGACGATTTATTTGTTCAGCAGCAACGGCAATCTCGTGACGACTTCGACCACGCATGACATGGATTTCAACAGTGACAACAGTATCGACCCGGAAACGGAACGCGGCCTGTACTGGTTTGAAGGTCTCGCGGACGACACGTACACGGTGGCCGAAGAGTTGAAAGCGGGCTGGGTGCAGACGGATCCGGCGCCTGTGCCGGTCGGAATTCTCCAGCCGGGGTACGATCTGTTCATGACAGACCCCGCTACGACATACGCGGACCTCGATCTGGACGGCCCCGGCCCCGATCTGCCGGTGAGGCTGCCATTACGGGGCAATCTTTTCGCGCCCGGCGGAACTGACACGATCGTGCGGCGCAGTGGCTCACTTGATCTCGGAATCGGCGGGCAGGCACAGGTTCCAATCGAAATTGTGGCGTTATCTTTGGTGAGCGTTCAGCCGATCACCATTAGCGGATCGCAGTACGACGTCAATGTCCATGCTGGCAGCGATTTCGGCCTGCAGCAGCAAGTGGGTGTAATGCAGGTCCACCGCGCTCAGGAGTTCGGCGGCACGTTTGCCGCACAATTACCGGTCGAAGCACGTTTGACCTTCACGGAAGTCGGCAATCCGACCAACCAGTTCCAGGTATCATTCAACGACGTTTTCGCCAGCACAGGTGTGTGGTCCACCGAACCGGCAGCTGGCGATCCACGGCTGGTTGATCCCCAGTTGCAGGCGACGCGGCCGTCGGGCGGTTTTCATCCAGGAGTCGATCACCCGAATGACTGCCAGGGGACGAAAGTTCTGACGGAGGAACAAGCCATGCTCGCCGCACACGGCGTGTTGCCAGCCATGATCAGTGAACTGGTGGCGGCCCGAACCAAGGTAGTCACAATTATCGGGGGTGTTGCCGTCGAGGGCGTCACATTCGGCAACGCAGCCAAGGGTTCGATTCACGGTTACAAGTTCGAAGACCTCAATGTCAACGGCAGCGATGATGACACCGACAATGACGGATTGGGTGACGAAACGCGTCTGGAAGGCGTGACCATCACACTGGACGGAGTCACTGGTTCCGGCAGAATCATCGGTCCGCTGACCGTCACGACCAACGCCAACGGGGAATACTGGTTCGACATGCTTACACCCGGCCGCTACACGGTCACGGAGAATCCGCCACTTGACATGTTTGCCACCACGCCCGCCTTCTGGACCGTAGACTTGCTGAGCCATCAGGAACTGGTGGCCGAGCGAGGACAGGCGATGCTCGATCCGCAGAACGCCAACGATCCCCGTGTGGAAGTCGTGATCGGACCAACGCTGGCATTCGGAAACGCATTCAAGGGCGCGATCCACGGACGCATTTGACGACCTGAATGCCAGCGGCACCTATGACTCCGGCGAACCTTATCTGAACGGCTGGACGATTGAACTGGTCAATCAAAACGGACTCGTCATCGACTCCGCGACGACCATGGACATGGATATGAATGGCGATAACATCGTCGATCCGGACACAGAACGCGGCTGGTACTGGTTCACAGAACTGGACTTGGTAAATTACACTGTGCGCGAAGTGCTCCAGAACGGATGGATTGCAACTTCGCCGAGCTTCCCCGTGGACCCGCTGGCACAGTCGGCATTCGATCTGGACCAGCAATCGGGCTTCTTCACCAATGGAAATCTGTGGGAAAACTGGGGTGGCCAGGGTGAGAAATGGTTTCAGGCAGCCAACGAAGGCAACCAGTGGTATTACATCACAACGGCAGGCCAGCTGTTCAAGTGGGACAACAACAGCGGAATTCAGCTTGGACGTCCTCTGAGCGGCCTGCTGGTCCAGACATTCGATCCTTCTTACCACACGGACCCGGCTAAAGTTTACAACGCGCAGGCCGTCGCGAAATCTCACGAATACACCGTCAGCCTGGGCAATGGCGAGATACTCACGGACATTGATTTCGGCAACTTCCGTCCTCCAGCCTCGATTCACGGACAAAAATACAGCGATCTGAATGCCAACGGAATCCATGAAAACGGGGAACCGTATCTGAACGGCTGGACGATTGAACTGGTCAACGCAGCGGGTGTAGTCGTGGCAACTACGCTGACCATGGACATGGATCTGGACAACAGCGGAGACATCGATCCGACCACCGAGAGCGGTTGGTATTGGCTCACCGATATTGGGCTCGGGTCCTATACCGTCCGCGAAGTTCTGAAGCAAAATTGGCGACAAACGTCGAACGGCTCAGGCCCGGCGGCTGATGCGTTCGCGCTGGATCAGGCACTTGGATTATTCACGACCGGTAATCTCTGGACGAACTGGGGCGGTCAGGGCGAAACGTGGCTGCGAGCAGCCAACGACGGCAATCAGTGGTACTACACTCTTCCCAGCGGCAAGGTTTATCGCTGGGACAACAGCAGTGGAATTCTGTTCGGAAGACCACTAAACGGCGTGCTGGTCGCCACGCTTGATCCAGGATTCCACGCGGACCCAAGTCTCCTTTACAACGCGCAGCCAGCGAAGAACCATCAAGTGACGGTCGCAACCGGGCTGGAACGATTCGAGGATCGCAACTTCGGGAATCTCCTCGAATCAGCCTTTGCCTCCTTCGCGGGGAGCGGCTTCGACCAATAGATCGAGCCGTTTTCCACGAAATGATCCATTTTTCTGACTGTACCGTTTTCTATGTGTCCGCCAATTGAAGCGAAGATTCCGGACCTGGAACCACGAATGAACACGAATAGACCCAGCGCCGGCTTCGCCCGCAACCCATCGTCGAAGTCGGGACACAAGAACAGCGTTGTCATTCACGCAGGAACACATGCAGCAGAAAAATGGATGGCAGAAAAATGAATTACAAAAAAGACGGCAAGTCGTGGTCTGTATTTTTCTGCCGCTCATTTTTCTGCCGGACCTGACTTCTGCGAACAACGTCTGAAAATCTTCGCGGGAGAACAAGAAATTCACCGTTAGTAATACGAATGGAATGCCTGACATTGGTGTTCATTCGTGCCGATTCGTGGTTCAAACATCAAGCACATAGAATCCGGCAGAGTCAGCCATTTTTCATCATCTTACGATACAAAACTCGAGAGATTGATACTTGACGAGACACCCGCTTGAGCCGACAAAACATTGAGAACCAAGCCATTTCAACTGAAAGCCTTACGATTCACACGGGCTTATCAGTGCCGAGAGGTCGCAGATTCAAATCGTCTAATCCCGCGAAATGGCGAAGATTTCGGAGCCGCAGGTGAATGCCGCCCGCCCACATTGAACGAGTGGTTTTCATGGGATCGGGATCGCGCTGCTCGTTTGTCTCATTCTACGAAGGCTTATGATGAAAACGTCTGGGTTCACGATCATCCTCTGGCTGCTGTTCGTTGGCACGGTCGATACGGCGTTCTCGCAGCAACTGCCGCCGCTCACGCGGCTGAAGTACAACAATCCAGGACTTGTTGTTGATCTGGGAGTCGGCCTTTGGGCGTGGCCGATGCCCATGGATTATGACAACGACGGAGATATCGATTTGCTGGTGGCATGTCCGGATCGACCGTCGAATGGAGTCTGGTATTTCGAAAATCCAGCGGCGAATTCGACAGAACGTCATCCTGTTTTCAAAGCTGGCGTGCGGCTTGGGCCTGCGTCATCGGATATGACATTGTCGGCGGTCAACGGGACATCACGCGTTCTTGCAGGCAACAATGAACTCACTGAGTTTCGGGACGGCGACTGGAAGACGCTGACTCCTGTCTATCCGTCAAAGACCGTGATTCCGATTCAGCACAATCGTGACAATTTCTGGCGGTTCGCGGATTACGATGGCGACGGCGTGCATGACTTGCTCGTTGGTCATGGCGACTGGACAGAGTTTGGCTGGTTCACCGAAAACGACTGGTGGAAAGACTACAACTGGCAGGGTGTCTGGACTGGCGGGCCACTCAGAAGTCACGTCCTTTGGCTGCGCAACAGAGGCACAGCCGCAGCGCCGGATTATGAGTCGCCGGAACCCGTCCTGGCCAACGGCATCCGGATCAGCACCTTTGGTCGACCCGGCCAAAACCTTGCCGACTTCGATGGTGACGGCGACCTGGATCTGCTCTGCGGCAGCTTTCTGGACAGCTTCACATACTTCCAGAATACCGGAACGCGGACTGCGCCCGTCTTTGCGGAAGGTCGACCACTGGTTAATGATGATCGAGTCATCGCGATGGATCTGGAGATGATTGTGCCGCATGCCATCGACTGGGATCATGATGGCGATGTGGACTTGATTGTCGGTGACGAAGATGGCCGCGTGGCTCTTGTCGAACATACCGGCGACGTCATCGACGGATTGCCGCAGTTTGAACAACCGTATTATTTTCAACAGGTCGCGGATGAACTCAAGTCCGGCGCGCTGGCCTCTCCGTCAGCCATTGACTGGGACGGAGACGGGGACGATGACATCATCACCGGTAACACCGCGGGCTATATCGAATTCTTCGAAAATCTGAACGGTCCTGCCGTCGATCCTCCCACATGGGCCGCGCCCGTGCGACTGAGAACGAGCGACGACGTGACGATCCGCATCATGGCTGGGCCGAACGGATCGATTCAGGGACCGTGCGAAGCGAAGTGGGGCTATACGACGGTTTCGGCAATTGACTGGGATCACGACGGACTTCCGGATATCCTGGCGAATTCCATCTGGGGCCGAGTCCACTGGTATCGGAACATCGGAAGCCGCAAACAGCCGCAACTGGCGACCGCGGCACCGATCAAAGTCGAATGGTCGGCGGCAACTCATCCGCCCAAACCAGCATGGAACTGGTGGAATCCAGGGCCCGGCGAGCTGGTGACTCAATGGCGCACGACACCCGCTGTTGCCGATCTGAATTGCGATGGACTCAACGATCTCGTGATGCTGGATCACGAGGGCTGGCTCTGCTTCTGGCCACGAGAGCGGAGTGGTGAGCAACTGATCCTGATGCCAGGCCAGCGTGTCTTGTGCGATGAGAAAGGTGAATCGCTGCGATTGAATTCCGGGACCGGCGGCAAAAGTGGTCGTCGCAAATTGCATGTGGCTGATTGGGACGGCGACGGCAAACTCGATTTGCTTCTGAATGGCACAAACGCGGAATTCTGGCGTCAGGTTGAATTCAGCGGCGGAGTCTGGAAGTTCCAGCGTGTGAGTGATGTCAGCTCGACGAAGATCGATGCCCACGACACGAGCCCCACCACTGTTGATTTCGACGCCGACGGTCGCCGCGATCTTGTCATTGGTGCCGAAGATGGACGTTTCTATTTCCTCCGCGGCTCACTCAGTGAAACGCACACGTCGGCGCAATCGAAAGATGTCGCTTGCGAGCCGAACGATGAACAGGCGACGAAGAATGGTGGTCCGGCCACGAGCGGTCAGCCTCCTGGATTTCCGGGAAAGCGCACGGAATGGCATGGATTCGATCGGTTCGATTTTGAAGTTGATGCGAAGCCGGTTCTTGTGGTGACTCCGAAAGATCCAGCACCGGGGCGTCCATGGGTCTGGCACGGGGAATTCTTCGGGCACAGGCCCGATCCGGATATCGCACTCCTCAAACGTGGTTTTCATATCGTCTACATGAGCGTGCCCGATATGCTCGGAGCCGCCAAAGCGGTGGCTCATTGGGATAAGTTCTACGACGAACTCATCACCAGGTATGGCTTCGCAAAAAGAGTGGCACTGGTAGGGCTTAGTCGCGGTGGTTTGTACTGTTACAACTGGGCTGCCGCGAATCCGGACAGCGTGGCCTGTATCTACGCCGACGCTCCGGTTTGTGATTTCAAGAGTTGGCCGGGCGGCAACGGAAAAGGCAAAGGCAGCCCGCGTGACTGGAATCTGGTGCTCGAACAATACGGTTTCGCGAATGAACAGGAGGCACTGGATTACAAAGGTAACCCGATCGATTCACTTGAACCGCTGGCCAGGGCGGGAGTGCCGCTGTTGCACGTCTACGGCGACGCTGACGATGTGGTTCCGTGGGGCGAGAACACAGGCATCGTGGCTGACCGATACAAGGCACTCGGCGGCTCGATCACCCTGATTGCCAAACCGGGAGTCGGACATCATCCTCATGGTCTTGAGGACTCGACACCGATCATCGAATTTATCGCGACTCACAGCATTGCCCGCAACGCGACAAATCCCGGCCAGAAAGTGACTCTTCGTGTGCTGAGTTACAACATTCATCACGCCGAAGGCATCGACGGCAAGCTGGACGTCGCCCGTATTGCCCGCGTGATCAGCGATTGCCAGCCTGATCTGGTGTCGCTTCAGGAAGTTGACAAGCTGGTAGAACGCACCGAGTCGATTGACCAGCCGTCGGAGTTAGCTCGATTAACGAACATGCACGTCGTCTTCGGTGCCAACATCAAGTTGCAGAGCGGACATTATGGCAACGCAATTCTCTCGCGGTTTCCTGTGACTCACAGTGAAAATCATCTGCTGCCGTGCCTCAACGCAGGCGAACAGCGTGGTGTATTGGAAGCCACCATTGAGCTTCCGAATCACACCTCGTTAAGATTTCTCGCCACGCACTTTGATCATCGGTCTGATGATGCCGAGCGACAGCAATCTGCCAGTGCCGTTCAGTCGCTGATCAAGGATTCGTACGAACGTCCGACGATCTTAGCAGGCGATCTGAACGATACGCTCTCCAGCCGGACGCTGAACTTGCTGATCCCGCAGTGGTCACGCACGTCTCAAGAAGTTCAGCCGACCAGCCCCGTCACGATCCCCGATCACCAGATCGACTTTATACTCTTTCGCCCGTCGCAATGCTGGAAAGTGGTTGAAAGCCGAGTCCTTGATGAGGCAATCGCTTCCGATCATCGACCGATTCTGGCAATCCTGGAGCTTCTCCCGGAGGCTTCAGAGAGTCCATAGTTGCGTGCCCTCAGTCCGCCAATTGCCTGAAACGACACTCCATCGTATGACCCAGCCAGACACAACCACTGACGAAAATCCATACGCTGTCTCGCTGACTTGTCAGGGTGACGTGGACATTCGAAAACCGGTCTTCGGTCGGCAGCATCTTGCACAACTGATTCGGACATACGTGGCCGGAGTGTCGTCGGCCCAACAATTCCTGTCGGCCATCGCGCCCTATAATAATGACAGCGCGGATGACAAAACCACGAACTGGGTCGCCGAACAGATGGAGCTGCTGATTGACCGCAACTCTGATGATTCTGCGACATGGCCACAGGAGCGTTGGAATTTCGTGCAGCGGATCCTTTTGCTCCTTGATTCGGGCTATGTCATCAGCCATGAAAGTAAGCTCCGCTGGACCTGGCTCCAGTTCCCGCCCGGCATGGCGCTGCTGGTGCTAACTTTTGGAGCAGTCACGTTTGACTGGATCGGAGTATTCTGGATCATCGCAGGGTTGTGTTCCATCGTGGTGGGGCGATTTCGGAACGAGCTGGCAGAATTGCAGGAACAGCCATTCCATCCGGCACTTGCCCCATTCACAACGATTGCCGACGTGGGAATCGCAATGCGGAGGGCCCCGGAATTCAAGAAAGCCCGCCAGACCGCACCTGAGATTACGGTTGCAGACCAACAGAGTCTGTCCCGCTTCCAGCCTGCTGCCTTTTTGGGCTCGGCAATTCTGACAACATTCTGGATTCAGCTCGCCCCCCTCATTCTGCTGATTCAGTGTCTTCCCATCCACACCACTCACACATTCGCCGTTCCGCCAGACAGCAGTGAACATCGCACTTGACAGGGGCGAAGTGGGAAACGTTCAGCAAGCTCATTTCATGCCTGTCCTGACGCCGAAGAAAGCAAGCGCTCGCCGATTGAGGAATGTTGCGGAACAGCAAGCAGTCGGGGAGCAAGCAGTCGGGGCCATCCAAAGCTGTAACAATTACCAAACACATCATTCTTGCTCAGCGGCATTCATACAGCCCGCCTCAGGTGTGTCGCGACACACGGCTTTGCGGAACCGTGGACGCTGCGGCGGCGTTGAAACGG
>JANOUN010000719.1:0-1957 GCA_031416875.1 Planctomycetota bacterium
AGCCGCAGGTGCCTGATTGGAAATATCTGCATTTGACATATCGTCATTCTACTCGTCGGTCTCTTCGGCCAAGACATCCGCAACCATGCCGACCAAATCATATTCCTGTCGCTCCATGATTTCGACCGGTACCATATCGCCCGGCTGCAGATCGAAGCCACGCACAATCACGTTTGCATCAATCTCCGGAGCATCGGCATATGATCGGCCCACATAAACGCCGTCGCCAATTTCTTCGTCGATCAGGACATCCAGTTCGTAACCGATCATCTTATCTGCATGCTCAAACGCGATGTCCTGCTGCAGCGCCATGAGTTCGTCGCGGCGAGCTTCCTTTACGTCTTCCGGAAGATGTCCCTCAAGCTTCACCGCCGGTGTGCCTGGTTCCAGTGAATAGGTGAAAACGCCCATGCGTTCGAAGCGAGTTTCCTCGACGAATTGCCGCAGTTCTTCAAACTGCTGATCTGTTTCACCCGGAAACCCTGTAATGAAGGTGGTTCGCAGGACCACGTTGGGAATTCGTTCCCTCAGTTTACTGACAAGTTCCCGCGTTTGATCCGAATTCACGCGGCGCTGCATGCGTTTCAGGACCGCCGAACTGATGTGCTGCAACGGCATATCCAGATATGGCAGGATGTTGCCGGAATCCGCAATGACATCAATGAGTTCATCCGAAAAGTTGATCGGATACAGGTACATCAGCCGTATCCAGTCAATGCCATCGACTTTCTGAAGCTGCCTGAGCAGCTCCGCCAGACGCACTTCACCATACAGGTCCATGCCGTAGTACGTTGTGTCCTGAGCCACAATGATCAGCTCACGCACGCCGTCATCGACCAGTTCCCGCGCTTCGTCAAGGACCATCTCAAACGGTTTTGTCACGTGCTTGCCACGCATCGATGGAATCGAGCAAAACGTACACGTGCGATCACAGCCTTCTGAAATCTTCAGATAGGCATAGTGGGCCGGTGTGATCCGCAGTCGCGACTGATCATTCATGGCCTTGATTGGAGCGGGGCGAAAGAGTTCCCGCTGCTCCCGATTTCCGCCCACAAGGCGATCGGCCACTTTTGTGATTTCATCCCGTCCAAAAACTCCGACGACGTGATCAATATCGGGCATTTCCTTCAGCAAACCGCCGTCCGCTTCCAGTCGCTGAGGCAGGCAACCGGCCACGATGACCCCCTTTGTCCTGCCTTCCTTCTTAAGGTCCAGCATCTCCTGAATCACAGATCGCGATTCCTGGCGGGAACTTTCAATAAAGCCACACGTGTTGACGATGACAAAGTCCGCGCCATCGGGGTCAGAGACCAGCGAATAGCCGTCCAGAGACAGTGATCCCAGCATCTTTTCGCTGTCGACAAGATTCTTCGGGCATCCCAGACTCACGAAGGCGTAAGTGCCTTTGGACTGGCTCGGTTCGCCGGAATGACTCTGCGGCATTGGACGTGATTCGGGCAGTTCAATAATCGGGAGTGATGTCATGGATCGGATACTTTTGAACGAATGGATGGTCGAAGTGCAGGCAGATTGCTGCAATCCGACGTTGTGAGGCCCACAGTTTACCGGCAAAGCCCAAAAGGGCCACAACGGGAATTCAGGATTCCTTCGGTTGGCGCGATTTCGGTCGCTTGACTCCTCAAGTCGAGTGAGATTGCGGTCCCGGGGACCCTTATGTCCAATGGCGTGGACTTAGGCGAGCGGCAGAAATGAATCTACCGTAGCTGAATTCGCAAGAATTCGGTCCTCTTGCTCGAACAACTGAATTCTTGCGAATTCAGCTACAACTCTGGTAAGAAACTTCCGGCTGCTCCCCAAAGGTCATGGTGATGATCAAAGCCTTCCTGAAAAACTATTTGCCGCGACACCGGAACCGCGTGAATCAGGGACTGCACCTGATCGGAGTTCCACTGACGTTTGTAGGGACTCCGTGGACTATTCTGGCTGGCGCGGCTCC
>JANOUN010000720.1:0-5549 GCA_031416875.1 Planctomycetota bacterium
GAAAGCCTGGGGCAACGCCCCAGGTCATCGAACAGAAATCGACGAAGCCCCAACGGGGCGATATGTGACCGCATTCATTTCGCCCCGTTGGGGCTTTGAGAACTTATCGACCAATTCCTGGGGCGTTGCCCCAGGCTTTCACCTTTCGCCCCTTTGGGGCAAAAACACTTTGTTTTTCTGGTTTTTCTACACCTTCACTGGGCACCGCCAAGCCGAATCTGCAAACTCTCGATGCCTGATTAGCACGCATTTCAGAAGCCCACGCAAACCCGACAATTTGTGAATCCGCCCCCGATTGCCTTTTCACAAACCGATTAGGATTAAGATTAGGATTAGGATTAGGATTAAGCCTGTACACCAGCGAATTTCAGCTAACCCCAACAATCACCGGTAGCTTGCGCCATGCCGCTTATTTGAAATACAGTGATCACTCATGTCTTCCCGACGCCCCCCCAAATCATCGCGAATTCCGCAACTCGTCCGCTTCAATGCGGGGTCGGGGTTGGCGTTTCTGCAGGGACCGAAACTGCTGCTGGCAACGGATGCCATCCTTGTGGCTCTGATCGTCATCTTTCCATTCGTCATGGGCGGTCGCGAAGCGTGGGGACATCGGACTCTGATCACGCTGGCAATGGCGCTGGGCTGCGTCTGGAGTCTGCATAAAGTTCGTACGGGCGGTCGACTTCGGCTGCTGGCGGTCGAACCACTGGTTGTCGCCGGTTTGCTGCTCGTCTGGTTTCAGACAGTACCGCTGGCTCCGGCAGTGCTGGCAAAAATCTCTCCGGAATACGAACGACTGCTTCCGGGATGGACGGCAACGCAACTTCCCTCCGAGGGTCATGTCGCACTGGATGCATGGAAGACAACCAGCCTCCTCCCGACCGAGACGCAACATGCCTTTCTGATGCTGCTGTCGTACGGTGTGATCGCGGTCGTCGTTGCACAGCGTCTGGCCACGGAAGCGGACTGCCATCGAATGCTGAAGCTGATCGGGATTTCAGGCGTTCTGATGGCCGTATTCGCCGTCATCCAGCTGGCAACGTCCAATGATCGTTTTTTTTGGTTTTATCGCCAGCCCTACACCGGCACGCGTGAAATTCTGAAAGGGGCGTTCACGAATCGCAACCACTTTGCACAGTTTCTGGCACTGTCGATCGGACCGCTGGTCTGGTGGATGCTGTGTCGGACTCAGGACAAGAGCAGCGGAATTCGACAACTCAAGGGACTTGGACCGGCGCGGGCCAATCATTCGCGTTTTGACAACATCGTCGATATGAACATGCTGCTCATGGTCTGCGCGGTGGGTGGCGTGGTCGTATCGATCATGTTATCGCTGTCGCGCGGAGGCATGGTGGCTGCGGCTTTGGCGAGCATCGTGTGTCTCGCAGGACTTTGGAAAAGTGGTCGCGTCGGTGCGTCACTGGCCGTCATGATTGTGGGAGTTGGCGGAATCGCCGTCGCCGGGATCATGGTTCTGGGGCAGGGAAAAATTGAAGACCGTATTGATCAGCTGGCTTCGGCCGATGCAGACACGATCGATGGATCAAATGCGCGGCGCGCCATCTGGGCTGCCGACCTGGCTGCGGTCAAAGAATTCCCGCTCCTGGGCTGCGGCGTCGGTAGTCATCGCTATGTCTATCCAGTGTATATGCGGAACTTCGTCGATTTTCGCGGAGTGATTTTTTCGCACGCCGAGAGTTCCTACGTGCACCTGGCGACGGAAACTGGTCTGGCGGGACTCGCTCTGGTGGCCATGGGATTGCTGTATGTTGTCGGACGAATCCTGTGGCATATTCTGAAACGTACGGATACCGCACGAGTTGCTGCGCTGGCCGCTGTCCTGGCAGGCTTGGTGGCAGGTGTGTTTCATGCCGCAGTTGATTTCATCTGGTACGTGCCCGCGATTGTGGTCATCACGATCGTGCTGGGCGTCACCGGCCTGCGCTTGTGCACGGGGTTTCGCCCGGAACTGGGGATTCCCTTTCCTCGCATCGGATGGCTGATCGCAGGCGTGGGATGCCTGCTGGTGCTGTGTCGCGTGCAACCGGACCTTGAACGACGTGTCGCCGGCGAATACTGGTGGAAGCAGTACCAGAATACCTCCAATGATCTGGAAACCAGTCGCAGATTGGCGACAGAGAATACCGAACTGAACGATGAGGAAACAAACACGGAGACAACTGATCTTCCCGACAAAAAGCCATCATCATCCGACGTAGCAAGCTACAATGTATCGAAAAAAGTCGTGACCGACGACAGTGAATTTCGAGGGCTTTCGGCGCGCATCAATCTGTTGCTGAAAGGTATCAAAGCGGATCCGCAGCATCTTGACTCAATGCATGAACTGTCATTGCTGAGTCTGAAAATGTTTCAGCTCCGGCAGCGACTCAGTGACAATCCACTCAGCGAAATTCAGATTCGCGACGCCGCGCTTTCCAACTTCAAGTCGACCGGGGAAATGCACGCCTGGCTTAAGAAAGCGTTCGGTCGAAACATCAAACTGCTGATGCTGTCGGATCAGATCGCTCGCCGAGCGCTGGCCCTGTGTCCGGTGAAGGGCGAAGCGTACATGATCCTGCTGCACACAGGTTTTCTGAGAGACGTCCGGGATACCGGACGACAGTCACTGATCAGTCAGACGATGCTGGTTGGCGGTAATGATCCTTATGTACGTTACTTTGTTGGTGACTGTCTGCTCACAGAAGGTAAAGTGGATGCCGCACTGGAACAGTGGCAGTTCGTGTTTCATTCCAGTGCCGAGCATCGGCGTCAGGTCTGTCTGAATATATCACGACAGTTACCGGCAGATTTTGTGCTCAACGTCTTTAAGCCGTCCATTGATGAACTGGATGAAGTGCTGACGGCATTTCGCGAGCGCGGTCGAAAACCGGATATCGAAAAACTGCTGTACGTGATTGCCGAAGTCACTCAACCTGCCGCAGCGGCCGCCGCGGCCGCCGGGTCCGCACCGTCAGAACACTCGCAGGAAACCAGTCAGAGCGTGAATCTGCTCATGGCCGGTCATCAGGCAGCTCATGCATTTGGACTTCACGAGCAGTCTGAAAACATGCTCCGCCTTGCCCTGGCCTGCGATGAAACTGCCTACTGGCCCCATCATGCGATGGGCTTGTTCCTGCTGAGTCAGGAACGCTACGCCGAAGCCGGTGAAATGCTGGAATGGTGCTGTGAACAGAATCCGGGAGACACAAGAGTCGAAGAACTCCTCCTGGAAACTCGCAGCCGAGCCCACCAAAAACGCACCCGCGTGCATTCTGCGTCGTATGAGGCACAGAAGACTGAACGCCCGTAAATCAGCGGCGTTCCGTTGTCACCGCAAATTGCGAGACCCGTCAGGAGCCTGAATCCCCAGGCGCTGCAGTTGGCGAACCGCTTCCTGCGGGACCATTCGAATCATGGCCGCGCGATAGCGCTTAAAGCCAGAGCACTCGTTCGCCTTGGCCGCGCAACGGAGGTCGCACAATTGTTCGATCAGGTCGATGCCTACCCGACAGAGCCACTCCACGACAAAAACCCACATCGGTGCCGATGATCGTTCAAAAAAGTCAAAGTTTCTGAAATTCGGAAGTTTTTTCCCAGCGATTGATTGACTCATTCGCAGTATTACGGGTAAAGTGTTCACAGGTATACGCTCATTAAGTCTGCATATTTAATGGGAAGCCGCGATGTTTGTTTTTTTTGCAGCCATCAAAGGCAGCCATCATGGCAGCGCGAAAGTTCTTTTGAGTTTACCAGTCGGTTTTTCCAATCCTTTTTGAAACAGGAGAAGTCCAGTGAAGACCTTAAAATGGCAAAGGCATGCGTTCACTCTTATTGAATTGCTGGTGGTGATTGCAATCATTGCAATTTTGATTGCTTTGTTGCTGCCCGCTGTTCAACAGGCCCGTGAGGCGGCCCGAAGAACTCAGTGCAAGAACAATCTGAAGCAGATTGGTTTGGCAATGCACAATTACCACGACGTGTACAACCAGTTTGCAATCAACGGAGGCTGGAACCGTCCGTATTCCGACAAGGTGGGCATGCTTCCGTTTCTGGAACGCGGCCCTGAGTTTAACAGCATCAATTACCAGCAATGGCCGTTCTCTTCCTGGAGCGGTGATAATCGTGTTGCCTTCAGCGGTCGTCTGCCCGTTTTCAATTGTCCTTCGAACGCACAACCGAATCCGAATGGGCCGGCAGCTAATTTTACTTACGCAATCAACATGGGTGTGATGAACTACTCGAACAATGACGTGACCAGGACTAGCGGTTGGCAGACTCAGCATAATGGAATGGCTTCGAACACCGGGCTGGCGAATGAGAGTGACCCTCCAGTCACCTTTTCAACAATTCCGGACGGCACAAGCAATACCGCTGCCTATTCGGAATTCGGAATGGCAAGTTTCAGGCCGGAACCAATCGGTCAGCGCGGATTTCAGACCAAGGGCTGGGTTAATGGAAGTAATCCTCATAAATTGATGCGCGCGGAATGCCTTGCAAAAACTGATTCTCAGGACAATAGTGGCGGGCGTCACAATATGCGCGGCTACGGTTGGGCTTGGTCGTTCATGGGAGTGGGGACATACTACTCACACAATATGAATCCCAATGAAAACGGTTGCCATTGTCATGAGGGCGACTGGAACGGGAGTAACTTGTTTTCCGCATCAAGCTATCACACGGGCGGAGCTACGGTGCTCATGGCGGATGGTGCAGTTCGATTTGTCAGCGAAAATATCGACAATGAAACCTGGGTCAGGCTGGGTGTGCGAAACGACGGCCAGGTTTTGGGCGAATTCTGACGCTGCTCGAATCGCTTTGGTATCTTGTTTGGGCCTGGCTGCGTTATGGAACGCAGCTCGGCCTATTTTTTTACTGGTGTCGCGGTGTGGGAACTTGAAACGATTGCTACCTCTGAGCTGGTATCGGGCAGTGTTCCTACTGGCAGTCACGATCAGTGGTTGTTCTGGTGATGCATCTGTTCCCGGGACCGATCACAAGGAATCTGATCTTCCGAAGCCCACCGTTACGACAACTGCGGGCAATGAACCCGTTGCTCATGCGGTCCCAACCGTGGAGTTACAGGCGTTTCCGTTATGCCGCCCTGCATTCTCGAACATCGCGGCAAGCTCTGGGATCGGTTTTCAGTTTTACGCAGACCGCGTGCCCGATCGGTACTTTCTGCCCGAAGTGATGGGCGGCGGCGCAGCATGGTGCGATTTCGATCGAGACGGCTGGCTGGACTTGTATTTGATGAA
This sequence comes from Planctomycetota bacterium, assembly GCA_031416875.1. Taxonomy (GTDB): domain Bacteria; phylum Planctomycetota; class Planctomycetia; order Planctomycetales; family Planctomycetaceae; genus SXXK01. The sequence goes on from JANOUN010000720.1 coordinate 5,256, forward strand.
TGGTTCTGAGCTGCAGCCAAAGCACCTCGGCCGGCGGGAACACCGAAACGGGCTGTTCCGAAGTCTGCAGGGGCAACAGTTCGCTGATGTCTCGATGGCCTCGGGATCCGACGACGCTGGTTACGGACAGGGTTGTGCCTCCGGAGACTTCGACGCGGACGGCTTTCCTGACTTGTATCTCGCCAATTATGGTGCCAATGTTCTGCTCGTGAACAACGGAGACGGAACATTGTCCGACACGACCATTGCGGCGGGAGTCGGTGACGAGCGCTGGGGAACCAGCAGCGTCTGGGT
>JANOUN010000721.1:0-6931 GCA_031416875.1 Planctomycetota bacterium
ACGTCAACGCCTTCACCCGAATGTTTGACCTGTTTCCAGGTCAGAATCTGATTTCTCTGGTTTTCAATTTTGAAAGAAGACCTGGTGGTTGATCTTATTTGCCCAACACAATACCCCATTCCATGCCGACGAAACTGACTCACGGCAATGACACACGCAACATGATTCTGACCAGTTTGACGCATTGAATTCTTTCCGGACCACGTGATCCCGCGAGCCTCCGTCACAACGGATGTCGATCCAGATCAGCGTGCCAATTCAACTCGCCGAATGCAACGAGATAACGGATTCACACGGATATTTTGGGTTCTTTTGCGTGCTCCTCCGCAATTCAAGACGGCGTTGGGAGGCTCGAACGCGATCGTTGCCGGGTCGCCCGGTACGTGTAGTTCCCCAGTGTAACAAGATCATGTTGCAACGCGGATGGGCCATCGTCGGCCAGGGCACGCTCAAGCGGATTGCGTTACCGCGATGCAAAAAGCAGACCAAGAATTCCGAGACCGTAAAAGGAGTATTCAACGTCGGCCTGTTGATCCCAGCTGGCGCCGCGAAATCCTCCGGATGGCAGCTCCAAAGACTTTGTTACCCAGTCCAGGATTTTGTCGGGCGGCAGCAGATCACGACGCCCAAGATCATGTGCCGTGAGCAATCCCGTGAACGTCGACAGGCCGTCGGCAAACGGAATTCGTGTGTTCGCCTGAAAGCCACCTTCGGTACTCACGACGTCCGTCAGAAATCCCAACACGTCATCCGCGATATCTGATTCGATCGCATTCAGCTGTCGCAACAGCGCCACGGCAGCGGCCGTTGGATTCGTTCCACTGCGTTTCATCGGTGCGATTTCGACAAAGCCACCGTCGTCGCGCTGACGATCAAACAGAAACTGCACCATCGCATTTCGACGCGGCAGTTTCTGTCCCAGTAATTCATACGTGAGCGCCACCATGAACGACTGGTACGTGCTTCCCAGCGCGCCTTCGTTCGACTTGGCATATCCGCCATCTGCCGTGCGGTTGTTTTCGATGGTTGCCATCACGCGTGGAACAAAGTCCTGCGGAAGTTCTCGCAGCAGATCGGTCCCGTCCGAAGTCTGTACCACGAGCGCACTGTAGAGCCAGCTCAGCAAATCAATTACACCCAGCGTTAAAGGATCGATCGTGCGCAGATACTCCGCCACTCTGCGACTGCACTCCGCATCCATCCCGCCGCTGACGGCGAGCGCTCGGACAGCAAAGCCCGTATAGTAAAGATCCGCGTCGCCTTCGCGGCCTTTGAAGCCACCGCTGTCCGTCTGCTGCGACAACAGAAAACCCCGATGCCGCGCAATGCGTTCGGCAGAAATCTGCTTCAGACCTTTGGCAACTCGATCGGCAAGTTGAATGAGATACATGGAATTGAAACAAACTGCAATCTGGAAATGTGGTAACCGTCAGACGTAGATTGTAGCAGGACGATGAGAACGTTGTCAGAGGTCCGGCATTGATTCTTCAATGGACAACATTTGACAGAATGATTCCAACGGTTAGCATCAATTCAGTTCGTGTCGCACATTCCCGCGATTGTGCGACACGTTGTCAGACAATTCTCATTTTGCACGAACAACGTGTCTCAGAACCCATACGAGTCCACTACGACCGCAAATACCGACGCAGAGCCGCACCTTCAGCCCTCTTTTTGGGTTGCGTCGTCGGCAGCGATCGTGATCTGTTTGGTCTTCATTGTAGCCGTTTGCGCCTACGGCAAACCAACCGTAGCCAATGGCAACGTAAGATTTCAGTTCGCTGACAGTCCGTTTTTACCCGCGAGCGATCCATATATGTCTTCCGTCTTGTTTGTTGAAACAACAATTCTTGTTGCGTGTCTCATCGTATGTGGTCTCTTTGTTGCAACTCTGATATCCACAAATCTGATTGCGCATTTGTGGCGTCGTGCTCGTGAAACATGGCTTCGCCGCAGGACCCCGTCGAGCACGACTTCGCTCTAAAGTCGATTTCAACCGTGTGGTATCTACTCCGCGTGGTCATGAGTGACACAATTCGCGAGCGGCATGCGTCAGCTTGCCGGTACAAGAACGAGGTATCGGAGCGCTCACGCCGCTCCGCTCGCCGGACTCATTTCTGGCCGCGCAGAGTATAAGAACAGGGTGGTCATTCAGGCAGGAACACATGCAGCAGAAAAATTGGTGGCAGAAAAATGAATCGCAGAAAGACCTCAAGTCGTGGTCTGAATTTTTCTGCCGATCATTTTTCTGCTACACCTGACCTGACTTCGGGGCGCGGGAAAAGCCCTCGCTGTGAAAACTGGTGCTATGAGCTGAATGCCGTCGTTTTCGGAGCATGCGCTGACGTGAATGCGAGTCGCGGAGCGACGTCGCCTACGTAGCTCAGTCGCTCCGCCGACTGAGATTCCCCGAATCCATCGCGGCTTAACCTTGAACAACTGCTCATGGTGACAATGTTATGCAGTTGTTTTCGCATCAGCCTCTGCCATACATTTACCCATGCACTCAATGCTTCTTTCTTCAAGGTCAGCTCGATGCTTCCACCGTTCGCTCGCGCACTGCTCGCAATCCTGATCCTGTTCGCGCTCGACCTGCGATCCGGCAAACTGCAGGCCGCTGAAACTGTCGCCGCGTGTCAGGAGATGCTGCTGGCCGGGCGATACGAAGAATGCCTGAAGGCGACAACCGATGCCATCGCCAATCGCAGTTACGGTGAAGAGTGGCCAATCCTGAAGACGGAATGCGAACTCGCGCTGGGGAAATACCCGGAAACCCTGGAAACCATTGCCGCCGGGATTGAACGTTATGCCTGGAGCGTCCGCCTGAGGTTGCTCGAATACAAATGTGCGCTGGCCAACGGCAAACGCGATCAGGCCGCGATGGCACTTGTCGAAACGGAAAAACTTGTGAGTTCCGCTTCGTGGCGATATACCGATGCAGACGATCTTGTGGCGCTCGGGGAAATGGCGCTGGCACTGGGAGCGGATGCGAAGGCCGTGCAGGAAGGATTCTTCGAACGCGCGCGGAGGAACTATGCGAATCGCCCTGATGGTTTTCTGGCGGCGGGTCGCCTGGCACTCAGGAAGGGAGATGTGGCCTTCGCGGCTGAGCTGCTTGCCACGGCAGAAAAAACGATGCCCGACCAGGCAGACATTGCGTTCCTGCTTTCCGAAGCCAATCGCACGTCCGACCGCGAACAAGCCTCCACCCTGCTGAAGAAGTCTCTGGAACTTAACCCCAACTACGCTCCGGCACTGCTGCGCGTTGCTGAACAGCAGATCGATGGCGAAGACTATCCAGGTGCGGAAACGACAATCCAGCAACTCCTGACAGTCAATCCAAACCTTCCGGAAGCACACGCCCTGCAGTCCGTGATCTGGCATCTGCGCAATGATGCGGTTGCCGCAGAGACCTCGCATGCCGCTGCGTTAAAATTCTCAACCACCAATCCGGAAGTCGATTATCTGATCGGGCGTAAACTGTCGCAGAAATATCGCTTCACGGAAGGAGCTGAGTTTCAGCGAAAGGCGCTCGCAGCCGATGTGGAATTTGTGGACGCCCGGATTCAACTGGCTCAGGATCTGCTGCGACTGGGACAGGAAGCCGAGGGCTGGTTACAGGCGGAGCAGGCTCATAAGGCCGACGGCTACAACACGACGCTGTTTAACCTGCTGCAGTTGAAAGATTCGCTGGGTCGATTCACGACCGTCACCAGTGAACATTTCCAGGTTCGCATGGAAACACAGGAAGCCGGCGTGTATGGCCCGCGCGTGGTGGAAATGCTGGAACAGGCATGGACAGAACTCACTGCGCGGTATGAATTCACGCCGGAAGTTCCCGTCTATGTCGAAATCTATCCCCGCGTCGATGACTTTGCCGTCCGCACGTTCGGTGTCCCGGACGTCGCGGGATTCCTGGGAGTCTGCTTTGGAAAAGTGGTCACAGCCAATAGCCCCGCCACACGGAAAGAAAACCCCGGCAGTTGGGAATCTGTCCTGTGGCACGAGTTTTGTCATGTGATTACACTGCAGAAAACCAGCAACAGGATGCCCCGCTGGTTGAGCGAAGGGATCTCCGTCTTCGAAGAGCGGCGTACCGATGCTCGCTGGGGCCAGCACATGGACCCCGAATTCCGTGATCGAGTCCTCGCTGGCAAGGTCACGCCCGTCGCCGAACTCAGCAGCGCGTTTCTGACGGCGAAGAGCGGTGAGGACCTGAACTTTGCTTACTACGAATCTTCAATGCTGGTGGAACATCTTGTCACCGTGCACGGTCTGCCCGCGTTGAATGCGATTCTGAAAGATCTGAACGATGGCATCCAGATCAACGAGGCCCTCGATCGGCAGACCAAAGGACTGGATGAGCTGGAAGAATCGTTTGCAGCGTATCTGAACGAACTCGCGATGGCCTATGCTGACGGGGTTGAGTTCACAACGGAAGAGCTTGCAGAAGCCGCACCGGCAGAACCGGATGCCGTCAAGGCGTTTCTGGAGCTGCATCCTCAGAATTTTTCGGCCATGCTTCTGTATTCGTCACTGCTGATCAAGGCTGGCCAGCTTGATGAAGCGGAAACGGAATTGAAGAAACTGATTGAACTCGTGCCGCAGGACGACAGCACCAACGGTCCTCGTCGTTTGCTGGCGGACGTCTATCAGCGTCGCAGCCAGCCAGAGCTGGAGATGCAGACGTTAACCGGACACCTGCAGTATTCCGCCGACGACCTGGAAGCCGCGCTGCGACTGCAGGAACTCTGTGAACAGCAGCACCAGTCGGACCGCGTCGTTGAACTTGGCAGGACAATCTTTGCGATCGATCCGTTCCAGCCGGTCGCGTTGACGCGCACGGCAACCGCCGCCGAAGCCCTCGGGCAGACGGAAGTCGCCGTGAGCACGCTCAACAGCCTGCTGCAGGTTCAAAAAGACGATGGCGCACGCCTGCACTTCCGAATCGCCGTACTCCTGAAACCTGCGGATCCCGAATCTGCCCGTCGCCACGTCCTGCTGTCACTGGCTCAGGCACCTCGCTATCGAGACGCCCATAAGCTGCTGCTGGAATTGGTGCCGGAAACCTCGATCGACAATGCCGGGGACGCAGAAGCACCGCGTGCCGACAATTGAATTCGGCAGCAGCATGTGAGGGAGTTGAACCGTTTGTTCTTGTCCGTTCCGGAAATGGAGACGGGCTGAGTTCTTGAAGCTCGGTCCAAAGCTGCGATTCCTGTAGCTTGGACATTCATGTCCGAGATATTGGCCAGGCACCCCCGCGGGGTCAGACCTCTGCCCAAGCGCATTAACTTTCGCTTCGAAACGGTCTCACGGACATTCGACGGACATGAATGTACATCCTACATACGATCGTGCCGCTATTGCACAAAAAACTTGACTCATCGGCAACATGTTATGAAACGTAAGCATTCCTAATTGCACTCATTCGGTTGTCCCCATTCGGTTGTCCCCATTCGATTGTGTAATCATCACGATCCGAGAAACACCGCTTTGGAGTGCGATGACTTGTCATCGCTTTCTTTTTCATTGACGCTGACCATGCGGCTTAGGAAAACCAAAGCGGCGACGAGTCGCCGCACTCCAAAAAGATTGTCACTTTGCCGCATCGGCAGCAAGGTGGGTCACGAACCATGCCACCATGTCTTCGGTCGATTTCTTTGCGTCTGCGCCCTGAAATCCATGTCCGGCACCCTTGAATTCAATCAGTTGACTTTTCACGTTTGCCTTCTCAAACGCAGCCTGAATGTTTCGGCTGTGCTCCACGGGCACCAGGTCGTCTTTGTCGCCCGCCAGAAGCAGTGTCGGAGCGTCATCGGAGGTGACGTGAAGCAACGGTGAATCAGGTTCTGCGGTCTTCGCATCGATGTCCAGGGCAGGGAATCTCGCGTAGGCTGGCAATCGATCCGGAGCATCTTTGGCCATGATGCGCAAATCCGTCGGAGCCACATACGCGACCACGGCGTGGACACGATCGCTGACCTTGTCCACGGGATCTTTGGCATTCGGATCACCGTCGTCCGATGCGGTGCCCAGCATCAGCGACAAATGACCACCGGCGCTCATGCCGTAGACTCCAATCCGGTTCGGATCGATTTTGAATTTTTCGGCGTTCATGCGAATGAAACGCACACTGCGACGAACGTCAGAAACGGCTTCGGCAATCCCAAACTTCGGACTGCTGCCGTGACGCACCGCAAACACCGTGAATCCTTTGTCGGTGAGTGCTTTAAAGATAAACTGAGACTGTTCCGGCGGCGCCCAGTTCGAGTACCAGCCGCCACTGACCATAAACAGCACCGCAGCTCCGTTCGCGTTGTCGGTCGGAGTGAACACGTCACAGGTCATCGCCAGACCCAGCTTGTGACCGTAGACGACGTCCGGCGTGATCGTGACGTCGGCTCGGGCCGGTTGCGATGTCGCCGCAATGACGAGCGTCAGAATGACCGTTTGAATCTTGATTGGCATTTGCATTCGTCTTTCAGTGAGTAATGAACATCACACAGAATCCCCGTGACAGTGAGCATACACTCTGCAGAATAAATCAACATCTCGCAAGCGGGTTGCTGATGAAAGCGTTTAACCATGAGCCGCAGGCGACGGCGGGCTGATTCACGAATTGCCGGGAATCGCATTTGCCCTCCTGGTCCAGGTCATGGACCAGAAATAGGCATAGCCCCATCGGACAACGCCGTGAACGATTTTCATGAGGGTAAATTGCTGAGGTCGTGCCCCAACGGGGCAACATGTGAAAGCCTGGGGCAACGCCCCAGGTCATCGAACAGAAATCGACGAAGCCCCAACGGGGTGATATGTGACCGCATTCATTTCGCCCCGTTGGGGCTTTGATCACTTATCGACCAATTCCTAGGGCGTTGCCCCAGGCTATCACCTTTCGCCCCTTTGGGGCAAAAACACTTTGTTTTCC
>JANOUN010000722.1:0-2278 GCA_031416875.1 Planctomycetota bacterium
TGTCCGCCTTTTCGGATTTCTCTGTGGTGACGTCGCTTTTGGGCTTTTCGTCTTCGGCGCGGGCGACGGCGATCATCGCAGTACTCCCGGTGGTGATGAGTGCCGCAAGGCCCAAGCGAGTCCAGCGTGGAAATTTCATGATCAGGTGTCCCGAAAAAAGGTGAACAAGGCAGGTGCAGATTTTGTCCCGTATTGTTTGCCAGCGCGGCAGGATTTTCAAATGGTTGGGCCAATATCGCTCAGAAACGGAGGCGATTGGCGGGAGAATCCTGGCCAGGGACCTGTTACAATCTTTTTTCGAGTGACCAGATTCAACGCTTTTTCCCTGGGATTGTCCTGGAAATGTCCGCCGATTCAGAATTTCAGATCCGCGTTCGTCACATCGATCATGTGACACTGGTGGTGCGTGATGTGGAGGCCAGTCGTCGATTCTACGTGGGACTGCTGGGGATGACCGAGGTTCCGCGTCCGGCGTTCAGTTTTGACGGAGCATGGTTTCACGCTGGAGCGACGCTGATTCATCTGATCGCCGAACACGATCGCAGCGGCCCGGCGGGATATCCCGTGGAGGTGCTGGTCAAGTCCAGTCGCAATCATCATTTCGCATTTGAGGTCGATGATGCGTATGTGGCTGCTGAGGCGCTCAAGGCAAAGGGGATCCCGTTGATTGATGACGCGCAGCTCAGACCCGACGGAGCCGTGCAGGTCTTTCTGGCAGACCCCGATCATCATGTCGTCGAACTTTGTTCGTCCCCGCGGCGCTGAAAAGAGAAGATTCATGTCGAAAGAATATATTATCACGATGACCGCCGGCAATCGCACGGGGATCTTGTCTGCGGTCACGAAGGCGATGGCCGAACTCGGGGCGGATCTGCGTGAAGCCAGTCAGACCGTTGTCCGCGGATACTTCACGATGATCTTTTCTGCTGAATTTCCGGACACAATGGATGAGAAGATCATCCGCGATCATTTGCAGGATGCAGGTCGTCCGTTCGACATCGAAATCAGCCTTCGCGATCCGTCGGCTCATCTGCCATCGTACAATGCGGCGACGGCAGAAACTAAGCCGTATCGTTTGAGACTGGGTGGCCGGAATCAGCCCGGCGCTTTGCGGAAGCTCAGTCAGGTGATATCGCTCCACAGCATTGACATCACCGGGATGCATGCACTCAGAATCGCTGAAGGCACGGGCTTCGAGATGGTGCTGCGTCTGGCGGTGCCTTCCACGTGCAGCGTCGATGGTTTGCTGCATGACCTGAACGCGGCCGGACAGGCCTTCGAAATGACGGCCGACATTTCGGAATTCATTCAGTAGATGAGCAATTCCGAACCGCCGATCTCTGAAATGATCATCATGGGCACGGGCACCAGTGTGGGTGTTCCTGTCGCTGGTTGTCAGTGCGCGGTGTGTCGCTCACAGAATCCCAAAAATCAAAGGACTCGCACCGGCGTATTGATTCGTGGAGCGCAGGGAGAGTTCATCATTGATGCTGGTCCTGAATTGCGTCTGCAACTGATTCGTGAAGACGCACGACTGATTCAGGCCGCCGTGTTCACTCACGCGCACGCTGACCATATTCTGGGCCTGGATGATTTGAGGATCTTTGGATACCAGATGAACGCCGCTGTCCCGCTGTACTGCGAAGAGCCGGTTGAAGCGCAGATTCGGCAGGTGTTTTCCTATGCTTTTACGGACCCAGCGACTCATTCGCATCAGTTTGCCGCCCCGAAACTGCGATTCGAACGCATTGTTCCTGGTGAAGTTTTCACGGTGCTTGGTATGCAAATCCTGCCAATTCGCCTGAAACATGGCGACTTGCCGGTGCTGGGATTTCGTCTCGGTAACGCCGCCTTTCTGACGGATATCTCCACGATCCCCGCCGATTCAAAAGAACTCCTGCAGGGCTTGGACACGCTGGTCATCGACGCGTTGCGAAAGGAACCGCACCCAACGCATCTGCACGTCAATGCTGCCGTGCGACTCATCCATCAGCTGAAGCCGCGGCAGGCGTATCTGACACATATGTCACACGATCTGGAGTATGACGCGCTGCGAAATGAACTTCCGGACGGCATTGAACCCGCGTATGACGGGTTGAAGATTGCGCTGAGATAGCTTGTGCATCGTTCAACGCAACATCTCAAGCTCGGTGGCCAGTGCGCTGTCGAGATAAGTCCGCCAAAATCCCCACAGCTGGCCAGTTTTTCAATTTGTAGGGTGTGACAAGCAACGCGCAGGCACACCGAATCACAGACATGGTGTGCCTGCGCTGGCGCT